>JAICMB010000219.1 GCA_025929455.1 Bryobacteraceae bacterium
GTTTTCGGGGTGTTCAAACGCCTGCACGACCGCAATACATATCCGGGCACCGGCATCGGCCTGGCCATTTGCCATAAGATCGTGGAGCGCTACGGCGGGCGGATCTGGGTGGAATCGGAAGAAGGCAAGGGCGCCGATTTCCGGTTTACGGTACCGGCCGAAAAACAGGCGTAGCAATCTACAGGCCCAACAGTACGATTGCGGAACTCGCAGCGGCATCTGCTTTCGGCTTGGTTTGTTCTTTAGTGTTAACGGATAGTGGCTCAGGGCCGGCCAAGAAGAACTCGCGGCCTGGATCGCCAGAAACGCGCAGCCGCAGTAGATCCTACCGCCCCCATTCGATCAACTGCTGCAACACCTGACGAGCGGCCTGCTGTCCGGCGCTCTTCTTCGACAGCCCCTCGGCGCGGCTGGTCCATTCCCGGCCGACACGCACCTCGACGATAAACGTTTTGGCGTGCTCCGGGCCGCGCTCTTCCAGAATGGAATAGCGCGGCGCCGGAAGCTTCAGCGCCTGCGTCATCTCCTGCAGCGCGCTCTTGTAGTCGAGCACGCGGTCGCTGCCGTCGGCGGGCATGGTGAAGCCGGCCACCACGTGCTCCACGACGAAGCGCCGCGCGGCATCCACACCGCCGTCCAGGTACAGCGCCGCGATGAGCGCCTCCACGGCGTTGGCGAGCAGCGCGCGCTTCTGCCGCCCGCCGCTCATCTCCTCGCCGCGTCCGAGCAAAAGAAAATCGCCCAACGACAGGCGTTGGGCGGCTTCATAAAGATGCGCTGAACTGACTAAGTGGGCCTTCAGTTTCGATAGCCGGCCCTCGGGAAAGTCGGGGTGCTCCGTAATCAGCCATTCGCTGATCATGAACCCCAGAATGGAATCCCCCAGGAATTCCAGTTGCTCGTTATCGCCGATGACGCTCTGCAGGTTCTGTTCGTAGGCTCGCGATTTATGCGTGAGCGCGCGTTCCAGCAGCGCGGCATTCTTGAACTGGTGCGAAAGCCTCTCTTGTAACCGCTCGACGTCTGGCGTCATCGCGGCGGCGTCAGTGTTTAATATCCACCTGGGCGGGCGCAGCGGCCCCAGCCGTGCCGGCGGCAGCAGCGCCGGTAGCGGGCTTAGCACCCGCGCCTTTCATCTTCTCGGCATCAGCCTTTTTCGCCGCCGCGACCTGCTTCACCTGCGGCTGCGCGTTGGGCGCATTAGCCGCCTTGTCGAAAGCGGCGATGGCATCGTCGTACTTGGACAGGTGCATGTAAGCATCCCCCATACGGACATAAGTGGCCGGGTCGGGTGAGGCGGCGGTGTCCTGCGCCTGCTTGTAATCCTGCACCGCGGCATCGTACTTGTCGTCCAGCGCGTCGGCCATCCCCATCGCTTCATAGGCCTGCGCGCTGATGTCTTTCTTCAGCGACGCCCACTGCTCGTCGGTGATGTCGGGCCGCAGCTTGGGCGCGGTCGGGACGTTGTCGATGGTGGCCTTGGCGTACTTGCGGACCTTCGCGAGTTGTTCGGCCTTGTCGAGGTCGTGCTCGCGGGTGTGCCGCGCGATCTCGGCGGCCAGCGTAGCAGTGGCGAACACGTTCTTAGGATCGGCATCCAACAGGCGCTCGGCCCAGTTCACGGTCGCGACGTAATTGTTGCTCTGCTCGGCAAGCTGCATGCCCATGGTCAGCAGCATCACTTTGTAGTCGGTGTCGGCAAAGTTGTCGAGCACGTTCTCGATCGCCTTGAGGCGAGCGTCATTGGTCTGCGCGTTCTGGATCGCCCGTAACGCGTCAACTTCCTTCTGGCTCTTCGGTTTAGGGGCGGTTTGGGCAAGGAGGGGCGTGAGTGACAGGGCCGCGACCGCGAGTGCCGCACCCAGACTCTTGAAAATATGAATCATTTTGTGACTCCTAATATCGTAAGATATCCCGCTATGTTGTTGATATACGCGGGATCATGTAATCGACCTGATACGGCGCTTAGAACGATGCGTACCAGCAGTACCCCCTGAGACGAATGGTCAGTTCGGTTTCGCGAGGCCTTTCTGTGCCGCGGATCGTGCCTCGTCCGGAGCTTTCTCGACGCCGAGCGCGGCGCGATACCGCTTTTCGGCTTGGGCATGTTCGCCGGCCGCGTCCGCGAGACGCCCGAGATAGACATAGGTCCACGCGCGGGTGGCGGCATCGGGAGCGAAATCCAGCGTTTTCAGGAACATCTGTTCCGCGAGCGCCGGATCGCGATTGAGGGCGGCAATGCGCGCCAGCCCGTAATAGGCGCGCGCGTGCGCGGACGGATCGGTGGTCTGCTCGAGCACCGAGCGGAACAGCTTGCGCGCCCGCTCCAGTTCTTCCGGCGTGGATGCGCGCCCGGCGGAAAGCTGTTGCGCTTCCTCGAGCGTCTTCTGCACCGGATCGACCGCCGGCGGAGGCGTTCTGACAATCTTCACTTCGGGCGACTTCGCAAATTCGACTTTCGACAGCCGCGCTTCCTCCTTATTCAGATCGATCGATTGGACCAGATCGCGAAAGTACAGCCGCATCGTAACAGCCTGCTTCTCAAAAGCGGGCAGCGCGTCCGCAAACGCGGCGGTCAGTACGTAGCCCTGTCGCAGCGCGTCGCCGATTCTATGCGCACGCTCGGATGCCGGGCTCAAGCGCGCCTCGACGGCTTTGATGAAGCATTCCGTCGCCAACAGAACGTAGTCTTGCTTATAAGCATCGGGAAGCGCGGGCGCGGCCTCGGCGTATTCCGCGATGGGCTTGAGCCGGTTCAGCGGATCCGCGTATTTGAGGGCTAGCGGGTCGAGCAGATAGTGAAGATAAGCGTGCCGAATGTCGGCCATCTGCGGCTCGGGTGCGGGCGTTACGACGACGAAATAATCGTCTTTGTAGCTGCGGCTCTGAACCTGGTATGGCTCGGTCAGGAGGTCGACGTAAATGGCGAACCGGCGGCCGAGATAGCCGCTGGTGGCGTTGCGCATGTAGCCGTTCACTTCGAGCAGCGCGCGGGAGACGGGACCGTGATAGCGCGCGATGGTCTCTTCATATTCGGGCTGCACCTTGCGCCAGAGGTCTTCGAGATTGGCCTCTCTATTGAGGCGCTGTAGCAGCAGTTCGAAGCCCTGCAATTTCATCGCATCGGGCGGCACTTCGGCCTCAGGGACGCGCCAGTGAAAATTGGGCGGACCGTCCACCGACAGCGCGAACGAGATGTACTGGTTCAGGTTGGCGGTGGGGTTCGTTTGGAAATGTTCTGTGTAGAACTGCTTCAGCTCAGGCAGCACTTCCGGGTGGCGCGCCGCGATCGCTTCGCGGACCATGCGCCGGGCCGGGCTGTTGGCGGTGGAGTTGACGTCGGTGTCGTAGCCGGCCGCATTGATAGCCGCCATCACGGAAAACAGGGCGGGGCTGGAGTCGAGCTTCGATTCCTGCGAGGTTTGCGCGCGCGCGGGCATGAGCAGGACGGCCGCGCACAACGCGGCGACGGCGGCCGCACGGGGCCCGCATAGCTGACGTAGAACAAAGACTGCCATATAGCAAAAATGGGACAGCGCGGGCTGTCCCATTTGATAATTCGAATCTCGCCGCGGCGGGACTACTTCGCTTTCTTCTGCTTCTGCTGGCCGACGCGAACCTTGAACTGTTGCTGCTTGGATTCCTGATAAGCCTTGTGATCGTGGCGGGCCACAACATCCTGCAGATACGCGTCAACGTTGGTGTTCTTCGGCAGCACCGACATCACCGTGAAGCTATCGCCACAGGTGGGACAGAACGGCCGGAAACGCTTAACGTTGGGAATTGACATAACGATACCAGTTTAGCATGGGTTAATGTCGCGCTTCGCGATCGAGCCGCGTCACCAGAAAAAACAAACCGAGGCATATGAGGAAGAGGACGGCGGAAATCACCGCGCCCGGCAGAGCGGCGTCGGTGTGACCTGCCAGATACGCGTCCAGCGTCGCGGAGAGCAGCCACACTTGCACGATCAGCAGGAGCACGATCAGCGCCATGGCGCCGTCGATCGCGGTCAGGCCCTTGTTCTGATACGGAATGGTAGGACGCCGCATGTCAAGCCTCCGGCCGGTCTTCCATTCTGAGTGCTACCAGGTCGTCGCCGCGGCGCTCCAGCACCACATGCGGCAGCGGACGCGGCGGCGGCCCTTGAATCACGCTGCCGTCCTTGATCGAGAAGTAGCCCTCGTGACACGGGCACTCCAGGCGATTGTGCTCGCGCGCGTAATACACGGCGCACGAAAGGTGCGTGCACTTCTGGCTGTAGGCGACGTAGGTATCCGCGACCGGGCGCACCAGGATGCACTGTTCGCCAGGGCCGGGATACTCGAATATTTTCACGCCGCCCACCGGAATTTCGCTTGCGTGCGCGACCACGCGCTCCGGGAATTGCGTGCGCGGGTGGCGGCCCCAACTGCGCACCAGAATCCAGCAATTGCCCACGAACATCGCAAAGCTGGTGAGCGTCAGAAATTTCGTGAACTGCCGCCGGTTGACGTACCGCTCGTCCGCGGTATAGACCGAAAACTCCTCGCGCCACAGCGGTTCGTTTTGCTGCTTACCTCGAAATAGCCGCATCCAGACCTTCCCACATGTAGTTCGTGATATCGAAGTTGACGGAATCGTGCTCCGGCGGCGTCATCATGAACACTTTGGTCGTGATTTGACGTTCGCCGAAATAGAACGTGTTCACGGCTTTCTCGCGGCGCTGCGCGGCCTGCTCCGGCGTGATATACGCGAGCGCCTGGCTGGGGCAGACGGTTGCGCACATGGGCCGCTTACCGACGCTGGTGCGGTCGTAGCACATGTCGCACTTCATCATCTGCTCTATCTCCGGGAACACCTTCGGAATGCCGAACGGGCACGCCAGCACGCAATTCGAGCACGCGATGCAGCGCGGCTTCAGCGCCGATTGCACCACGCCGTCGTCGCCTTTCTTGATTGCGTCCGCCGGGCAGACCTGTGCGCAAGTGGGCTCGTCGCAATGCCAGCATACGAATGCCGCAGTAGCCGGCGTGTCGAGCCGGTCGAGAAAATCGAAGTTGATCATCGAACGGCCGCGGTGCGTCTCGCACTCTTCGCACGCCTTCACGCACGACTGGCATCCGATGCAGCGCGACGGATCGACGTAAAACTCGTATCCGAACATCAGCCTTCTCCTCCGCTCGGCACCGGCACGCCGGGCGGGTGCGGCTTCGTCGGCGGCGGCGGTTCCTTCAGTTTCCAGTCCGGCGGCCCCGGCGCGCGCTCGATGCGGCAGGCCGAAACCTTGAACTCCGGGATCTTACTGCGCGGGTCCAGCGTGCGGTGCGTCAGTTGATTGACGCTCTTCTGGTTCGGCCAGTGGTACGGAATGAATACCGTGTCGGGCCGGATCGTGCGCACTACCATCGCCTGCACCGTCATGCTGTTCCGGCGCGTCGTGACCGTCACCCAATCCTTGTCCGCGATGCCGTATTTTTCGGCAAGGCGCGGATGAATTTCGAGGCGCGGCTCGGGATAGATATCGACTAATGCGCCGATGCGACGCGTCTGCGTTCCCGAGAGATACTGGCTGACGACGCGGCCGCTGGTCAGATAAATCGGAAAATCGTTATCAATGGGGTCGCCGCTCGGCCGCCACTCGGTGACATTGAACCGGCACTTCCCATCCGGGAAAAACGAGCGCCCGCCTTCGATCAAGCGCGGTGTGCCGGGGTGATCTTCGTCCGGACACGGCCAGAAAACGCCGAGTTGCCGGTCGATTTTTTCGTACGTGATGCCGTAGTAGTCGGCCACGCCGCCGCGCGAGGCCACGCGCATTTCATCGAAGATCTCGCGCGTGGAGGTGAACGGAAAATACTGGCCCTTGCCGAGGCGGCGCGCCAATTCGCAGACGATCCACGAATCAGTTCGTGCATCCGCCGGCACGTCGACGGCTTTCTTGATGTGAATCACGCGGCCTTCTGCGCTGCACACCACGCCCTCTTCTTCCTCCTGCAGGCTTCCGGGGAGCACGACGTCGGCGTGATAGGCCGTCTCCGACATGAAGA
>JAICMB010000613.1 GCA_025929455.1 Bryobacteraceae bacterium
GCCGCACTCACCGGAAATTTCAGCGGCCATCCGGTCTGGCCCGCGTTTCACGATACGGTCGAGCGCTACCGCATCCCGCACCAGTATTTCTACGACATGATCGAAGGCGTCGGCTCCGACCTGCAGCCGCGCCGCATTCGCACCTTCGACGATCTCTATGCCTACTGCTACCGCGTCGCGAGCGTCGTCGGCCTCACCACCGTTCACATCTTTGGTTTTGATTCCTCCGAAGCGCTGCCGCTTGCAGAAAAGTGCGGCGTCGCGTTCCAGATCACCAATATCCTCCGAGACGTCCGCGAAGACGCGGGAAACGACCGCGTCTACATTCCCGAGGAAGACCTGGCTCGTTTCCACGCCGATGTGAATGTTTATGACAATCGCTTCCGCGCCATGATGGCGTTCGAAGCACAGCGCGCCCGCGCCTACTATCGCGAAGCCGCCGCCTTGCCTGCCATGGTGCATCCGCGCAGCCGCGCGGCGCTATGGGCGCTCATTGAAATCTACCGCCGCTTGCTCGATCGCATTGAGAGTGAGAATTACGCGGTGCTCGACCGCCGCATCGCCCTGCCCGCCTGGCGCAAAGCCGCGATCGTGGCACAAGCTGCGCTTACAACAGCCGTTACCCGGCGTTCTTCTGCTTACCTGCCACTACCTGGGCGTGATTGAGCGCCGACACCAACGCCACACCGCCGATGATGTTACCGATGAGCGTGGGAAGCATGTAGCCCAGCAAGTACGCGCCTTCCGATGTCAGGCCGCTCATCACCAGGAACAGCACCTCGATCGACCCGGCCACGATATGCGTCAGCCCGGCGAGTCCGACGACGTAAGTGAGAACAATGATAATCGGCAGGTGACCGGTGTCTGCCGCGGCGAGCATCCATACCACCAGCGCGATCAGCCATCCGGCAAAAATTCCACGCAGCACCGCGGTTCCGAACGACACGTTCGCCGCCTCCAGAGCGATATCCTTCAACGCATTCTGCACTTCCGGATGCAAAACCGAGGAGTTCGCCACCACCCACGCGAACAGGTGCGCACCCACCAGATTGGCTACGAGTACGATGACCCACAGCCGCAGAACCGATATCAGTGTCGCCAGATTGCGCTTCGCCAACAACGGCAGGATGGCCGTGAGTGTATTCTCGGTGAACAACTGCTGGCGGCCGATGATAACAATGAGAAACCCGAACGGGTAACCTAGGCTAACCAGCAGCGTACGCCACGGTGCGTCCGGAAGATGCGCGCGCAGCAGACCTTCGAATAAAAACGAAAAGCCCATCGACAGGCCCGCCGCCAGCCCCGACCACGCTAGCGCCGACGTGGTGCGCTGCAGTTCCTCTTCACCTTCCTTACGGACCGCTTCGTGGACGACGAGCGCCGTAATGGCCGAGCGCTCCTCCGCCTCCTCGCGCTGCCGCTCCGTTAAAGCGGGGACTACGCTGTCTTCTTCGACGGGATCGCCCTTTTCATTGACGAGCATCGTTACTCACGAGAGCACGTATGCGTCCAATGACGGGGATTATGAAAATACTACGCTACCTTGCCGTTCTGTTCGCGGCGGCCTGCCTGATGGCCGCTTCGCCCGCCAAGAAATCCGCGACCGCCGCCAAGACGGCCGCCGCCGCTCATAAGAGCGCGCCGCTCGATCTCAACTCGGCTACCGAAGCGCAGCTCAAAGAGCTGCCCGGCATCGGCGATGCCTTCGCGAAGAAGATCGTCGACAACCGCCCGTATAATTCCAAGTACGATCTGGTGCGGCGCAACATCATCCCGCGCGCCACTTACGACAAGATGAAGGACGATGTGGTCGCGCGCCAGGCCACCAAGAAGAAGTAAGGGCGGCCGTCAGGAGGCGGACGTGCCTTTTTCCGTCAGCACCTCGCGCACGATCTCTTTCAATTCCGCGCGCAGACCCGGCGGGAGCTCCTGCGTCACATGGATGTCGCGCGTCGGGAACGGGATCTCGATGCCCGCCTCGCCGAAGCGCTTCTTGATGCGCCGCTGCATCTCGCGGAAGACGCCGAACTGCTTGCCCGGCAGCGTTTTGATTTTGGCCTTGACGGTCACGGAGGAATCGCCTAGCTTGTCGACGCCGAGCACTTCAAGCGGAGCGAGGATCATCTGCTTGTACGGATCCTCGTCGGTGAGCGCTGCCGCGATCCGCTTCAACTCCTCCGTGACCACGTCGGTATCCTCACCGTAGCCCACGCCGATTTCCAGCACGCAGAAGGAGTAGTCGCGCGTGAGGTTCGACAGCGTCTGTATGTTGCCATTCGGGAAGATGTGCACCGCTCCGTTCTCACCGCGCAGCACCGTGGTTCGCAGGTTGATCTCCTCGACCAAGCCGCCGGTACCGTTGATCACCGCAACATCGTTGACGCGAATCTGATTCTCAAGCTGCATGAACAAACCATTGAGAATGTCTTTCACCAAGCTCTGCGCGCCGAAGCCGATCGCGATGCCCGCCACTCCCACGCTCGCCAGCAGCGGACCGATCCGGAATCCGAGCCCGTCCAGGGCCATCATGATCGCTACGGTCCAGATCACGACGAGCACGGCCTTGCGAGCTAGGCCGCTGACTGTTTGTGCGCGCTTCTCAACCTCGTAGGCGGGCAGATCGCCGGCGCGCAGGATCGCGCGAACCGAATACTTGTGCACCGCGCGGATGAGGCGCCGGACCGCCAGGGTGGCCACGTACGCGAAGAGAAGGATGAACAGGACGCGCAGGCCATCCTTCACGTAAGGTAGGTAGAAGTCCGGCGAGAAATATTCCAGGCGGGAGCGCATTGATCTTATGAAAGCATGTGCGCGCCGGCCGCGA
>JAICMB010000033.1 GCA_025929455.1 Bryobacteraceae bacterium
ACGATGTGTTTAAGGGGTCCATAAGCGTCGATGGCAGCGTGGGCCATCAGACCTGGGGCGCGATCTTCGACGTCTACATGGATATGGTCGAGAACCTGTGCGAGACCGACGACAGCGGGTTGCAGCAGCTCCGGTCGAAGCTCAAATTCATCGGGCCGAAGGTGGTGGGCTGCGGTGAGAATTGGCCGATAGAAGACCCGCAGCGGCAGAACTATCGCAGCCAGATCAATCGACGAGTCGAAATTCTGTTCTTCGAGCCGGGGCAGGAACCTAAGCTCGATTGCCACCCAGGCAGCAGTTGCAATCCGGTGCTCTGCGAGATTTACAACCTCAAGATGTACCGGTTCAAGGTGCTGCCGGTTATGCCTTCGGCGCCGAAAGGCGTTGAGGTTTTTTTGAAGCTGACCTATACCGGACCGGACGACGCCAAGACCGAGTTCGTGTTCCCGCCCGATTTTCCCGTAACGGTGGTTTGGAAAGACAACAGCACGCACACGGAAAAAGTGGGCAAGGACGGGCTGCTGCAATTTGGCGTGCCGCGCTCGCAGGGGCCGTTCACGTTGAAGTTCGATACGGCTGACGTGTATGTTTCCGCCGGCCCGGACGGTTCGTCGGGACAGGAGAAGACCGGCGCGACGGGCGATGTGGCCAACCTGCACAAGCAAGGCGCACGGTTTTTCAAAGTGCCGGCGCAGTGGACGCTGAAGCAGTCCGACTGGGCTGCGGTAGGGGCGGATCATTATGACGCCGCGAACTTCCGGTTCAATCTGCCGGCGGGGCGCTTTGGCACAACGCTCGGAAACAGCGGCGCGCCGGAAGGGCTGAAGCTCGACCCGCACTGGACGTATGTGCGGTTCGAGTTTTTCGACCGGTATTTCGGGCACACGGATCACAATCACAAGCGTGTGAATATTCCGGCCACGTTGATCGACGGCTGGCGCACGTCGCCGCCCGGTGCTAGCCCCGACACGCGCAGCCATTGGACGATACGCGATGACCAAGTCGAAAAAGCGGTGCATGCGGTTCCGTGGATCGTGCAGTTTAAGGAGGACCGCACGGCCGAGCCGAAGCCGGACAAGGATATTCAGCTCGGGTTTGATGCGGACGCGGGGACGTTTGTTATTTCCGATTCGGCGACGTCGCGGAAGATTGACGCCGTCGCCGATGCGGAGAAGCTGAAGCCGAGCGCGGACCGGTTGAAGTTGTACGATCTGCCGAAGAAATGGAAATCGCTGAATTATTACACGCGGTTTTCGGATGGGAAAGGCGAGTTCTTCGATAAGGCGGCGACGTTTGAGGACAAGATCAAGGGCAGCACCAGCGCGGACGCACCGCTGATTTTTTCGCTCGACGATATTGTGTTGACCGATGCTTCCAAGCAGCAGGTCACGCTTACGGCGAACGACAACGTCGCGATCTTCTTCCACCGGTTTGTGCAGGCGGCGGAGGCCGGCAAAACGTCGGCGCTCGGCATCTATAATTTCGACGACGGCGCGACCGCGTCGTACCAGACCAAGCTGGACATGAACGGGAAATACTACATTTCCGATTACCCCAACTGGGTTCGCCTGGTCGTGACGCAGCAGAATCTCTGGGATGCGTTTGCGGAGCGAACGGAGGAGGGCGGCGCGAACAAGGTGGTCGGAGCCCGAGCGGCAGTGCGCTGGGTGGACGCGACGAGCGGAACGCCGCCCGCGGCAACGGTTGCGCTCGGCGGTAATTCCCCTTCGAATATGGCCGCGGGCGCGCGCACGGACAAAGATTTTTTTTCTGTCCAGCCTTTTTTTGAACAGCGGTTTAATCTGACCAGCGGTAAGTACACGGGACCGGGTACCACGCAGCAGGGGACCGGGCGCTATGACATGGCCGTGCTCCGCTGCTGCGATCGAGAGGACGACAAAGAGGTATTTATCGCATTGCAGTATCTGCGGATGTTGTTTAATTTTGCCGCCGCGCCGGCGAACGCTCCCAGCCAACAAGCGTTCATGGACAACGTCTGCAAAAACGTATCGGCGCGCTGGAGCGGCAATGAAACGGGCGCGGGCGCGCAGAATACCACGCGCTCGCAGTTGCTGCCGCAAGACGATTCGAAAAAGGCGAAGGGATATGTGGTGTGGTTTCTGCAGCCGGTGCCTTCCACACTGCCCAACGCCAACACGCGAGCGCATTTTCTGATGAAGGTCACGGCGGGGGCGGGGCGTGCGTTCATGGCAAGCAACACAGGATACGGTGAGTTCGGAAATAACTGCGATGCTCCGGAGAACGGTTACGCCGCCGGGTCCTACACGGGAGCGCACGAAGTAGGGCACGGCAATTCGCTGCCGGACGAGTATTGCGAGCGGTGGAATGCCGCCTCGTACGGGGAGCTGAGCTTCTGGTGCCGCCTGCCCGGCGACCCGTACGATGCGGACGGGCGTTTCGATCCCGGTGTTGCGCCGGCGTTGACGCAGCAGGACAGCGGCATGATGTGCGGTGTCGTAAAAATGCGGAACCGTTATTTCTGGCATGCCGCGGAGTTCTCGCGCCTGGCCACGAAAATCGCCTTTAAGGTGAAGTACGACACCTACGAGGAATATAAGATTCCGCCGCATGCCAACGCGCCGAAGCAGCAGTACACGAATTGGCCGATTGCCGATGCGGTGGATTCTGCGCAAGGAGCTCGCGGCAAGAGCGACCTGCTCACGTATGCAATGGGCAAGGATCGCTATACGTGCGATATTCTTCCGCACGCCAGCGTTGCGTCACCGTTCGACGGCGTGCTGGTGGTTATGGTGAAGATGGAATTTACATTCCAGCATTTGGTGCCCGCGGCGGTTGGACAGATTCTGCCGGTGCTGCGATCCATTGTGGCGTCGACGTTCAACGATAAGTACATGGCGACCGGGAAAGTGCAATCCGGTAAACCGCAGGAATGGGAGTTTAAGAAGTGCCAGGTTCGGTTTTCGCCGCGGTTTGCGGTGACGAATCCGGACGCGAGCGATGCGAGTTTTGCGAGTCACTTAGCGATCGCGCAGGGGATCGGGGCGCATTTCTTCGTAACGGTGAAGGACACGACGACGCCGCATACGAGTTGGAATTCGGCCAGCGGAAACCGGCTGCAGCTCGAGGCGGATTTTACGAAGCCGAACTGGCGGGCGGTGTTGCAGTCGCAATTCCGCAATGCCTTTGCGGAAATGGCCGGGTTCGCTAATTCGGCGGCCGTCACGAAGGCAAATCTGAAAGCCATCGTGCAGAAAGTAATTGCAAGCGGCGATGTGGCAGACATTACGTAAACCGGCGATCGCGGCAGCGCTGATTTGTACCGGGGTTGCGCAGACAGGAGGGAAGCGGGTGATTGAAGTGCTGCACCAAGTGACGCTGGAGGAACCGAAGCCGGTGAACGTGCACGCGGTAGCGATCCGGCCGGCGACAGCGCCCGTTCTGCCCAAGGCGCAGGCGCAACCCGATTACCCGATGGCATTCGGCAACCCGGAGCAGAACTCGCGATTGCCGGGAGCGCTGGCACCGGGTGCGTGGGCGGTACGCTGGCAGGCATCCCTGGACGGCTCCGCGGCTCCCAATCAGGTGGTACAGGCTGCGAACCGGGTGCTTACCGAGGGCGGGGGCGTTTGGCAGCTTTTCGACGCAGGCGGCGGTGCCGTCGCACATGGCCGTTATAACGGCAGCCATGTCGTCCTGGACGCCGCGCATGGGCTGTTTTATTTCATCGATAAAGATAATTTTCTGACGGCGCTGCACATGAGTGATGCGAAGAAGCTTTTCATGACGTCGCCGTCGTTTGGAGATAACTACGTCCGGCCGTTTATCACGCGCCGAAACAATCGTTTCGTGATGGCGGGTGTCGAAATGGCGGGCGCGCCGCACCGGCCAACGCCGCCCAATGCGTCGGTGATCGAGTTCGACGATTTAGGGCCGGAGTTGCAGACGGACGAAACCGGGCTGCTATTCTCGCTCACCGCGACGGGCAAGCTTCTCGTGCGCACGACCAAACTCGCGGTCGCGATGCACGGCGATACCGTTGTGTTTGCGGTGCCGAACCGGGTTTACATCTCATCGTCGGACATGAAACCGAGAGCGGCGTTCGATGGCGATTTCGAACCGTTCAATCTTAGTCTCGATGAAGCGGGACGTATTTATCTGGTGGCGATGGAGCACGGGCGCCGGGAGCTTAGCATTCTGAATGCGGATGGTGGGCTGGTGGGGTCCTACTCGCTTAAACCGGAGCTGGAGCAGTTGATCGCACCTCCGATCGTAGGTTACGACCATCGCGTGTTCCTGGTTTCTGCGTCGAGCGCGGTCGCGTTGGACGCGTCCGGGAAGCAGCTTTGGGAAGCCAATATCGGCGGGCGCGCGGCGGGGGCTACCGTCACCGCAGATGGGCATCTGCTGGTCAGCGCCGGACCGGATGTGATCGCGTTCGATGTTCACGGCAAGCGCACGATCGTGCATTCGTTCGCGGGCGAGTCACTTACGACGGCGCCCGTGATTACGGCGAAAGAGGAGTTGTTGGTGGCATCGCGCGGGCATGTTTATTGCTTGAGAGTGGCGGGGCGATAGGGGTTCGCGTGGCGCTGTCAGCTGCGGCAGGTGGCCAAACCCGCATCGTCCGCCGCTGCACGATGCCCGCTGACCGGCGCGGCCCAGTCGCGTACGGTTTGGTTGCTGCTCCGCTGCTCTGCGGGGCAGGCATCTACGCCTGTCGACATGGGTCTGCGCCCCCCGGATCGGAATGGAAACCCGCGATCCGAGCCGGTGTGTTCCCCTTTTCATTGCTGGGTTTTCGACCGTGCAGCGGGTGTCCACACCCGCTCTCCGCATCACCCGCGCATTTTCGCGTCCGGCACGCCTTTTGCGCTCCGCCCTACCCGCGTACACCTCAATGCGCCTGCCCACGACGGAATCTGCGCATGCTGCGAAGAAATCAGCATGTGTTAGTACAGCGCGGTCAGGCCGCAACCTTGGGCCCTAGCAATACGCTAGCCCACGACCGAGGCGATTTCGCGGAGCTTGGCCCACAGGGCGCCTAACTTGTCGAGCCGGAGCGCGTTGGCGCCGTCGGAGAGCGCGCGCTCGGGCGCGTTGTGGACTTCCATAAAGACGCCGTCGACACCAACGGCCACGGCCGCGCGCGCGAGCGCCGGTATGAACTCCGGTTGGCCGCCGGAGGCATTACCGGCGGCGCCGGGCATCTGCACGCTATGCGTAGCGTCGAAGATTACCGGCCAGCCGAAGCCGCGCATGATCTGCAAACCGCGCATGTCGACGACGAGATTGTTGTAGCCGAACGTGGTGCCGCGCTCGGTCAGCAGGATGCGATTGTTGCCGGTCGAGGTTACCTTGTCGGCAGCGTGCCGTATGTCGTACGGCGAAACGAACTGTCCCTTTTTAATGTTCACCATCTTTCCGGTACGGCCGGCTTCGAGCAGCAGGTCGGTCTGACGGCAAAGGAACGCGGGGATCTGCAGTATGTCGACGACTTCGGCCGCAGGCGCGGCCTGCCCGGGCTCGTGAATGTCGGTGAGCACCGCATACCCGGCGCGCTTCACTTCGCCGAGAATGCGCAGTCCTTCTTTCAAGCCGGGACCGCGGTACGACTGCACGCTGCTGCGGTTCGCTTTATCGAATGACGCTTTAAAAACGAACGGCCCGACTATGCGGCCGATCTCGCGCGCCATCAACAGCACGTGCTCTTCGCTTTCGATTACACAGGGTCCGGCAATCAGCGCCAGCGGGTGCCCGCCGCCGAACTCCGGCAGGGCCGCCGTCATTCCGCGTGCGTGAGCTGTTCCTGCCGCACGCGCGCGGCGCCGCGCAGGCGCTGCTGGCGGTGACGGTACGACGCGCCGATAAATGCTTTGAACAGCGGATGCGGTTCGAGGGGCTTGCTTTTGAACTCTGGATGGAACTGGCAGCCGAGATACCAGGGGTGGTCTTCGATCTCGCAGATCTCGACGTAGAGGCCGTCCGGCGTTTCGCCCGTCAAACGCAGACCATGTTCGGTGAGCACGGGCTCGAACTCGCGGTTGAACTCATAACGGTGCCGGTGCCGCTCGCTGATCTGCTCCTCGCCGTACGCCGCGCGCGCGAAGCTGTCCGGCGCCAGGTTGCAAGGATAGGCGCCGAGCCGCATGGTGCCGCCGAGTTCATCGACGCCCTTCAACTCGCGCAGTTTGTAAATGACGCGCTCGGGCGTAGCCTGATCGAACTCCGTCGAGTTCGCGTTCTCCATGCCGCAGACGTTGCGCGCGAATTCGATGACCATGGTCTGCATGCCCAGGCAGATGCCGAAGTACGGCGTCTTGTATTCGCGTGCGTAGCGGATGGAGTTGATCATGCCCTCGATGCCGCGCTTGCCGAATCCGCCCGGCACCAGAATTCCATCGAAACCGCTGAGCATCTCGTTGCAATCCGGCCAGTGGAGCTGCTCGGATTCGATCCACGTGATGTTTACTTTTACGCGGTGCGCCAGGCCACCGTGCAGCAGCGCCTCTTTCAAGCTCTTGTAGGAATCCTCGTACTCGACATACTTGCCGATCAGGGCGATGTCGACTTGGTCGGTGGGATTCTGCAAGCGTTCGAGCATCCCGGTCCAGCGGCTCAGGTCGCGTTCCGGCGCCTGCATGCGCAGGTGGCCCAGAATGATTTCGTCGACGCGCTGCTCGGCGAAAACGAGCGGCACCTCATAAACGGAGTGCACGTCGCGCGCGGCGATCACCGCCTCCGTATCCACGTCACAGAACAGCGCGATCTTTTCCTTCATCTCCGGCGGCAGCAGGCGTTCCGTGCGGCACATCAGGATGTCGGGTTGAATACCGATGGCGCGCAGTTCCTTGACGCTGTGCTGCGTCGGCTTCGTTTTCAATTCCTGCGCGGCGGCGATCCAGGGCACCAGGGTGACGTGTACGAATAGCGTGTTCTCGCGCCCCAGCTCGTGACGCATCTGCCGGATGGCCTCGATAAACGGCAGCGATTCGATGTCGCCGACGGTACCGCCGATCTCGACGATCGCGACATCGACGTCCTGCGCCACTTTGCGCGCCGCCGCCTTGATCTCGTTCGTCACGTGCGGAATCACCTGCACCGTTTTGCCGAGGTAATCGCCGCGCCGCTCTTTCTGGATGATCTGTTCGTAAATACGGCCCGAGGTGAGATTGTTCGCCTGGGTGAGGTGAGCGTGGGTGAAGCGCTCGTAGTGGCCGAGATCGAGATCGGTTTCAGCGCCATCATCGGTCACGAACACTTCCCCGTGCTGGAACGGACTCATCGTGCCCGGATCGACGTTGAGATAAGGATCGAACTTCTGCAGCGTTACGCGCAGGCCGCGGCTTTCAAGCAGGCAGCCGATCGACGCGGCTGCGATGCCCTTTCCGAGCGACGACACCACGCCGCCCGTCACGAATATGTATTTGGCCGTCGACGACATATTGGGGTTTACCGTATCAAAAACGCTTCGAACAGCGCGGAGGCCCGCTCCAGATCGCCGGGCGTGTCCACGCCGAGAGACTCGTACTCCGTTTCCGTCACGCGAATGCGATGGCCGTTTTCAAGCGCGCGCAGTTGCTCGAGACGCTCAGCCTGCTCCAGCGGCCCCACCGGCATATCGGAGTATTGCAGCAGAAAATCGCGCCGGTACACGTACAGGCCAATATGTTTGAAGTATTTTTGCGCGTGCCCCTCGCGCGCGTACGGAATCGGTGAGCGCGAGAAATAGAGCGCGTAGCCGGCGCGATCCGTCACGACCTTAACAACGTTGGGATCCGCCACGTCTTCTTCGTGCTCGATGCGCTTCGAAAGCGTCGCCATGGGCGCGTCCTCATCTTCGATGAGCAGAAGCGCGGCGGCATCGATCGCGGCTGGATCGATCATCGGTTCATCGCCCTGGATGTTCACGATGATGTCCGCGCGCTCGGCGGAAGCCACTTCGGCCACGCGATCGGTGCCGGAGGCATGGTCGGCGCGCGTCATGCGCACCGGTGCGCCGAACGCGCGCGCGGCGTCGTAGATGCGCGGATCGTCGGTCGCGACCACCACGGAAGTGAGATAACGCGCCTGCGAAGCACGCTCGTACACGTGCTGCAGCATGGGCTTGCCGGCGAGAGGAGCGAGAGCTTTACCTGGGAAACGGGAGGAGGCGTACCGGGCTGGTATAACGCCCAGAATCCTGGTTGGCACACACAATACTAGCACGGACGTGCGCCGTTTCGACCAGCTACATGCGGCGCGCGAGCGATGGAATCGCCGAGTAATCGCATGAATCGAACCAGAGATCCCAGAACACGCGCCCGTGATAATAATTCACCAGCGTGCGATCGGCCACGGGGCCGAGATCGTGCGCGAAAATCACGGACTGGCTGTCGATATCGGCGGAGTTGTACACCCATTCCTGCAAAGAGCACGCCCCGGTGTAATGTACGAACACAACGTTTCGAAGGCCATCCGATTTGAGTTGTTGAATGACGGCCGGTCTCAGATAGATACCGGCAGGGCTCACGCGCGATAGTGTAAGCAACTTATAAATCTCGTGCGCAAACGCGGCGCCGAGAATTACACAGACCACCACGGCTCCCACCCGTACAGCGCGTGTCCTGCGGCTCCAAAGCCGGGCCGCAACAAGTGTGACCAGTAGCAGAGCAACAGTTCCGGCCGGCGCAGCGTAATGCAGCGAACCCCATGTACCGGCGACGAGCGCTAACACGCAGATGGTCAGGATCATCGTTAAGGCGCGAATATCGCGGCACCGCCAGTACAGCGGAACACAGAGAAGTAAAACGAGCATCCACCCGGTAATACATGTCATCTGTAAACGGGTTCGTTTCGGCAGGTCTCGAAGCGTCCGCACTTCGCGGTATTGATTTGCCTCATACCCGTGCAAACCGTGCTGGTCGGCGAGGTGCGGCTGATCGTATGCCGGCTGTGGCCGCAACGGCATGAACCAAAGCGGCGGAGTCACGCTAAACGTGCTGTCGTACACCATATACGCCAGCCGGACCGGATTTCCGGTGGTCCGCCAGTTGTAATACCCCAGCCAGATCGCTCCCGCGGCAACCACGAGGCCGACCGCGCACGCCAGCCGGATCATGGGCTGGAGACTCTCCCGAGGCCGGGCAACGTAGAGAACGTAAACCGCTACGCAGATCGCGAGCACTCCGCCTTCGTAGATACGGGTATAGGCCAGCGTGACTGCTCCGAACCCGAACACGACGCCCGCGCTTGCCGACGCACCGCGGTGGCGA
The DNA here is from genome assembly GCA_025929455.1 of Bryobacteraceae bacterium. The sequence goes on from JAICMB010000033.1 coordinate 9,234, forward strand.
ACGATGCCCGCAGCAAGCAGCACGAGCGCGGCGCCCACCGCCGCAAGCGGGCCGCCCCAGTAAGAGTCCACCCAATACATCGGAGGCTGAAATCGCACGATCAGGATGGCCATAATCACCGCCGGCCACGGCCTTGCAACCCAAGCCGCGAGCATGAGGTAACAAGCGAAGATCATGCCCGCGCCCTGTATCACGACTCCGGCGAACGGTGTGCCAAACAGAATTTGTCCAGCCGCGAGCACCAGCGCCTGACCCGGCAGATACTTCGAGCAGTAAGTTGGCCGCAGCAGAATATGCGGGGATTCAAAGAAGGCCGGAAGTGGATGGGGAGGATTCGTCAGCCTCCCATGGCTGAACGTGTCGGCGCCCAGCAGATAGCTAAACTCGTCGTGAATCCAAGGGACGGGTGCTCCGAAATACGAGGCAAACGCCAAGCGGATAATGACCCAAGCGGCAGCGCATACGAGAGCGCCCCGGATATGCACCGCAAAGCGCTGGCGTGGGGGCCCGGGATCCTGTGTCCATGCGCTCGCGGTTCCCTCAGAGCTCGTGGCCATATATCAGAGTTTCCGCGCAGATTTGGCCGCGCTCTATGCCTTTCAGAATACCCCGCGCGACCTGCTCCGCGCGTACGTCCTCGACGCGGCTCGGAGCGAGATCTGGTTGCGAGTCACAACGCGGTTTCGATCACATCCGGCGCGCGAGCGCGGGCAACGCGGAGTAGTCGCACGAATCGAACCAGAGGTCCCAGAATACTCGCCCGCGATAGTAATCCAGCAGAGAACGGTTGGCAGTTTCACCCAGATCGTGCGCGAAAATAACACGCTGGCTATCAATGTCGGCAGAATTGTAGACCCATTCCTGGGCCGCACACGTACTGGTATAGTGCACGAATACGACGTTGCGGAGGCCGTTCGATTGAATACGCTGAATGACGCGCGGTCTGACATTGAACTCGACCGCGGTATCACGCAACGTGAACGGGCGGTAGATACCGTACGCAAACGACGCGGTTAGAATGACGCTGGTCGCGATCGCGCCTACGCGTGTGCCGTTGGGACGCCAGTGCCACAGGTTGTGTGCTAGTACCGCGACGAGCAACACCGCAACCGTTCCCGCGGGCGCGGCATAATGCTGGTAGCCCCAAGTCTCTGCTGCGAGCGCAACCGCACAGCTGCCGAGAATCAGGGCTAAAAGACGAACCTCGCGGGAACGCCAGAACAGCGGAGCGCAAAGCAGCACAAAAATCATCCCGCCCGGAATGAATTGCACCTGGGTCCGTGTTCTTTGGGCTAAGAAGCCGGGTGCGTCGTGGAAATCACGGACATGCCGGTATTCGCGTGCTTCCCATCCGTCGGCGCCGTGTTGTTCAGCCAAATGCGGCTGGTCGTACGCCGGTTGCGGATGTAGCGGCATAAACCAAAGCGGGGGAGTCACGTTGAAGGCGCGATCGTAAACCATGTACGCCAACCGCACCGGGTTCCCGGTCGTCCGCCAATTGTAGTAGCCGAGCCATACTGCGGCGGGGGCCACGACGAGGGCTGCTGCGCATGCGAAACGAACGAAGGCACCGGACGCGTGCCGCCGCGACGCGACATACAACATATAAACGGCAACGCAAATTACAAGTACGCCACCTTCGTAAATGCGCGTAAACGCGAGCGTAACCGCTCCCAGACCTAAGACGATTCCCGCCCCTACGGAAGCACCGTTGCGGCGAACCAGACCGGCCGCGAGCAGAACGAGCGCAGCGCCGGCGGCGGCGAGACAACCGCCCCAGTAAGAATCAACCCAGTACAACGGTGGCTGAAAACGTACCATCAGAATCGCTGTGATCACGGCCGGCCATGGCGACGGCACCCATGCGCTAAACATGAGGTAAAACACAAAAATCATGGCCGCGCCTTCGAGCACCACTCCGGCGAAAGGCGTACCGAAAAGCGTTTGTCCGGCCGCGAGCACCAATGCCTGGCCAGGCAGGTACTTCGAGCAGTACGTCGGGCGCAGCAATACGTGCGGCGACTCAAAAAAAGCCGGCAACGGATGCGGAGGGTTCGTCAGGCGGCCATGGCTGAAGGTATCGGCGCCGAGCAGGTAACTGAACTCGTCGTGCATAAACGGAACCGAAGGTCCAAAAACACTGGCGAATGCCAGGCGGATGATGATCCAGATGGCGGCGCAAATGAACGCATTGCGGAGATGGGGCGCGAATCGCTGCTGAACTGCGACGGTCCGCTCGATTACGGCCGCGGCTCCGTTGGAGGTCGTGGCCATGCGTCAGAACTTCCTGCGAAGATACCAATCCATGACAGCCGGAGCAAAGAAATCGAGAGACGTAAAGGCGAAGCCAATCTTCGGTACGTACACCTTCGTTTTGCCGCGCTCGATGCCTTTTAGAACTCCTTGAGCGATCTGGTCGGGATGAACGGTGCGGCGGATGTCTTCCACGCGCCCCGGCGCGGCGCCCGCGAGAACGTGTTCCCGAAACTGCGTCTCGACAATACCGGGGCAAACTTTCATAACTCGTATGCCGTCGCCTTTCAGTTCACGGCGCAGCGAGTCATCTATGCAATGCAGCGCCCACTTCGTCGCGCAATACATGACCGCCCACGGCAGCGACACTTCGCCGCCAACGGAGCCGATATTTACGACAACGCCGGACTTGCGAGAGCGCATGCCTGGCACAACAAGTTGCGTGAGTGCCAAAACGGAAAACACGTTCACGTCGAACATCCGTTTTGAGATTTCGGTGTCGACTTCCGTGGGATATCCGTACTGGCCCACGCCGGCGTTATTGATCAGAACATCCACGCGCCCGAATGCATCGAGCGTGCGTTTCACGACCGCGTTTCGGGTTTCGGGTTCGGTAATATCCCCGGTCGTATTTACTTGACGGGCGCCCGTCGAATCGGCCAGTCCTTGCCCCGGAAGCGAGGTCAGCGAAAGTAGTGCGCCGCGTTGCCCGAACAGCCTCGCGCAAGCGGCGCCGATGCCTTGCGAGGCACCTGTAATGAGAACAACCTTATCCTGCCACTGCATGTAGGATCGGCGGATTTCGTCGCACGCTACGGTCCACTCACCAATGGGATAGCGAATTATCCTTCCGGTTCTCTCCGGACTCGAGCTTGCGGTCCGCGCTGCATCGATTTTACGCCTTTTCAGCCACTTAGCGCGTTCCGCGGCGGTGTTGCGCGTTGGCGCGGCGCGTGCCTTCTATCCCGCCGTACTCGGACACACAAACGAGGACGCCGGGACGGAACATCCCGGAACTTTTACGGGAGGCTACTATGAAAAACTCGCTTCGCTATTCCTTCTTCGCCGTCGCGGCCGTCCTGGTTGCCGGCGCCACCGTTTTCGCTCAAGATGCTGCAAAAAGCGTCGCCCACATTCCGTTCGCGTTTCACGCCGGGGCGTCTGCGCTTCCTGCGGGAACCTATACCATCACACCGATGGGCACGACTAATGCCGTCATTCGGATCATGGACAAGGACACGCGTGAGTCCATCATGCTCCTGGCGCCCCGCAACAAGCAGGCGGCGCAGCCCGAATCGAAGCTGGTCTTCCAGCGCTACGGCGATCAGTATTTCCTGTCGCAGATCTGGACCGAATACGACGCCGGCGGCCGCGTGCTGAAAACGTCGAAGCTTGAGAAAGAGATGCGCGCGTCGGTGCAAAATCCCGCCGCCAGCCTGGTCGCGGTTGCGATCGGTCCGCGCTAAGCGATAACC
>JAICMB010000566.1 GCA_025929455.1 Bryobacteraceae bacterium
GTAAGCAGGAGGCGGCGGCCGTGCTGGCGCGTCTAAAGCAGCCCGGTGTCGCGCAGAACGGGCCGAAGCCGCAGGCGGGGCTCATCGATTTTCTAAGCCTGCCGCCCGCCGGACAACGCGCGCGCTATATCGCGAATTTGCAAAAAGAACTCGCGGGTGATCCGGCCAACAGCTCGCTGCGGCTGCGGCTTGCGAAGGCGCTGCTCGACGACGGCAAGATGAGCGGCGCGCTTGAGCTTTGCAACGCGCTGCTTGCGTCGCACGATGCGGAATTGCTCGCGAGCGCGGGGCGCATGCTACTCGATAGCGAGCAATATTCCGCGGCTGCGCGCTATCTCGAATCGGCTCTCTTGACGAAGCCGGCCTTGAGCGTGGCGCGGCTCGATCTCGCAACCGCGACGTTCCATCTCAAAGACGCGCACACGGCGCTCGCCGAGCTCGACCAGACGCGCGTCGAGGACCGCGGAGGCGATTACTACCTGCTGCGGGCGCAGCTTCTGGACGCAATGGGCCAGATCGAAAACGCGGCGAACGATCTGAATCGCGCCATGCGTGCCGCGCCTACGCGCGCCAGTCTTTATCTACAGTCCGCGGCCTTTTTGTTGAAGCACAATCTCAACCGCGAGGCGCTTTCGCTTTTGGAGCAGGCCTCCCTGGTTTTGCCCGATAACCGCGAACTGCTGCTCGCACAAACCGTGACACTTTCGATTCTGCGGCGCGATCAGAATGCGCAGAAGCTGCTGAGCAAAATCCAGGCACGCTGGCCCGAGTGGGACCGCCCGTACCTTTTGAACGGCATCATGCTGGAGATTCAGCTCAAGTCGGCCGCCGCGCTGCCGATGCTCGAAACAGCCATCGCTCTGGGCGCGGCCACGCCCGAAGCGTACTATTACAAAGCCCTCGCGTTGACGCACGCGGCGCCGGACAATGTGGACGGCGCACAACGCGCGATCGCGCGGGCGCTGGAGCTGAGTTCCACCGATCCATACATACTGCTGCTGGCGGGCAAGATTTCGATCGAGCGCAAGGATTACGCCGCTGCCATAGGACATCTGAACCGCGCGACACAACTGCTGCCGACATTGATTCCCGCGCATTACGCGTTGCGCCACGTGTACGAAGCGCTAGGCGACACGCGGAAGGCTGCGGCGGAAGTCGCGGCGGTTCAGCGCATCGCGAAAGAGCAGGCGGCTTCGGAGAACAGTCCGTTTCCGGTGCAGGATTTTGTTTTCGGGGTGCGGCCTCCGGGCTGATATGCGATTCGCAGCGGTAGCAGCACTGTTCACGTTGTGCGTGTCCGCTCAGGACCACGCTCAACTCGCCGCGGACCTTGCACAACGTGGCGACCTGAAGGGCGCAGAGCGTGAGCTGCGCAGCGCCATTTCGGCCGCGCCGAACAGCGCGGAACTGCTCACCAGCCTCGGTGCGGTGCTCGGCATGGAAGGCGACCTCGCACAAGCAAACGTTTATCTGGCGAAAGCGGTCACGCTGAATCCGCGCGATGCCGCGGCACGACGCAACCTCGGGGCCAACGAGTGGCAGCTTGGGCACTTCGACAAAGCACGGCGGAGTCTGGAGCCGCTGCTGCGCGCGAACCCGCATGATGCAGGTGCCGCGTTTCTGCTCGGCATGGTGGCCGAGAATCAGAAGGACTACGCGCGCAGCGCTGTGCTGCTTGCGTCCGTGCCGCAGGTGCTCGAACAACAGCCCGCGGGCTGGGTGGCGCTCGCTCACGCGTACTACGCCACAAAACACCGGGCGGAGGCGCGCGCGGCGCTCGGGAAGTTGCCCGTCGATCGTGCGGGATTGCCAGTCGCGATGGCAGGCGTGCGCGTCGCCATGGACGCGGCCGATTTCGAAACCGCGTTGAAGGTTGCGACAGCAGCGGCGCAGTCATTCCCGGATTCGTACGAAGCATTTTCCACCCAAGCGGCGCTCGAAATGAAGCTGCAAGCGTACTCCGATGCCGTGCGGTCGAGCCGTGAGGCGATGCGGCTGCACCCGACGGCGGACACCATGCGCCAAGCCGCGACTGCCGAATGGCGGGCCGGCATGCGGGAGCAGGCGCGCGCGGATTTCGACAAAACGATAGTGCAGTTCCCGCGCGACGCAGCCGCACGCGAAGTGTACGGCACGCTGCTACTCGAGGACGGCTCGCCCGGCGCGCGCAAGCATGCAATTACGTTGCTGCGCGAAGGCGTGGCGCTCGACAAAACTGCCGTCGAAGCCCGGTACCAGCTTGCGAATGCCGAGATGGAAGACGGCGCGGTCGAGCAGGCGCTCGCACATCTCGAGGAAGCCGTGCGTATCGACGCGCGGGATAGCAGGCTGCATTATGCCTTAAGCCGCGCGTACCGGCGGTTGGGCCGCACGGCGGAAGCCAATGCCGAGATGCAGACGTATACCAGGCTGAAAACGCCGCGATGAAGTGGAGCGCTTTCGCCCTTGCGCTGGCCGGCATCGCCGTAGCCGCGGGACCGGCCGCCGCGCCCGCATTCACCGATATCACGGCAGCCGCGGGGATTCGATGGAAACACGTTAGCGGCGAGTCGCGCGATCGCTATCTCGTCGAAGCGATGGGTGGCGGTATCGCTCTGGCCGACTTCGACGGCGACGGACGGCTCGATATCTTCCTGGTGACCGGCGGGGACACGCCGCACGCGAAAAGCGCAGTGCCTCCGCGAAACGCGCTCTATCGCAATCTCGGCAACGGCAAGTTTGAGAACATCGCTGCCAGAGCGGGCGTTGATCGCATACCGTTCTACGGCATGGGCGCGGCCGCGGCGGACTACGACAACGATGGTTTCACCGATTTGTATGTGACCGGCTACCCCACAAGTGCGTTGTTCCACAACAACCGCGACGGCACCTTCACGAACGTCACGGATAAAGCGGGCGTCAAGAACGCCGGCAAATGGGCCGCGAGCGCGGCGTGGTTCGACTACAACCGCGATGGGCGCCTCGATCTGTTCGTGACGAACTACGCGAAGTTCTCCTACAACGGGCCGCAACACTGCAGTTATCAAGGTGAGCCGACTTACTGCGCGCAGACCGCCTAC
>JAICMB010000368.1 GCA_025929455.1 Bryobacteraceae bacterium
AATAATGGGTGTAGCCCCTTCCTCCGAGGGCTAACGGCAAGAGTGCCCGCCTTGGATCCTCCGACAAGGCGGGCATTCTTATTTCTAGCCGCAGTTTGCGACGTATCCCCGGTACTAGCCCGAACTCGTACCGAGATCGCACCGCTGCCGCACTAATTCGTGCATTCTCGTGGACATGATCGGTCCCGCTCTCCGAGGCGCACTGAGCCTCCGCGGTCGCCGTGCAGATACCAGTGGTTGCGCGGCGCTGCACGGCGGCAATTTTTTGCACCACTTCGGCGGTGTCCATCCCGGATTGGCGGCGTAGTTAGCGGGCCGCTCGGCCAGGTCCCGCGTAATGCGCAATGAACGCGATGTATTGCGTGAAGAAGCGGCGCCGGTCTTCGGGGGCGGGGAAGCGAAGTCGAGAAACCACCGCGCGTCCAGATCTGCGGCCTGAGCAGAAGGAGCATGTGTAGTCGGTGCGCTTGTGCCGTGATCGCCGTGACGCCGGCGTCGAACTTCATGCCGCCGGGGAAGCGATCGCATTCACGCGTAGGCGGACGCATACCCGAGCGGCCACTCCGGAGTGAAGTTCACCCGTCTTGAAATGGCAGCGCCGCCCAAGCGTCAGATAGTAACGATGCCGCGCAGCCCTGCGATTAGCGCGGCGCGGACCCGGCGCGCGAAGGGAGGGGCCAGCATGGCAGTCTCGATTCAAGTCTATTCCGACTACGTCTGCCCCTTTTGCTATTTGGCCGAAGTGCCGCTACAGCAAGTCGCGGCTGATAGCGAGGTTCAGGTCGACTGGCAGCCCTTCGAACTGCGCCCGGAGCCTGCGCCCACGCTGCGGCCCGAGGGCGAATACCTGCAGCGAGCCTGGCGCGATTCGGTCTACCCGCTCGCGCGTGAACTGGGTGTCGATATCCACCTACCGCCGGTGTCGCCGCAACCGCACACGCGACTGGCATTCGAAGGCTTGCAATTCGCCAAAGCGAAGGGGCGCGCCGACGCCTACAATGACGCTGTCTTCCGCGCGTTTTTTCAGGAAGGGCGCGATATCGGCGATCTCGACGTTCTCATCGATATCGCCAACGGCGCAAAGCTGAACGGCAACGATTTTCGTCTCGCGCTCGAGACCGGGCGGTACACGCCCGCACATCAGGAGGCGCTGCAACGCGCGTACGCACTCGGCATCAGCGCAGTGCCTGCATTCGTGATCGGCCGAAGGATGCTGACGGGATTGCCGGCCGCGGAGATGCTGCGGACCGCGATTCAAGAGACCATGCAGCGGGTGTGAAGAAAAGGGCAGGCAGCGTGGACTGCCTGCCCCACTTTTTAGAACACGATCTTGCCGGTGACCTGGACGACTCGAGGTGAGGAGTCGAAGCCCAGGAAGTTGCCGTAGGGGCTGGTCGGAGTCGGCGCCATGGCCGTGATTTGACCGAAAGTCGCATCGCCGAGACCGGAGTCCGGCATACCGAAGTTCGGGTGATTGAAGACGTTGAACGCTTGCGCGCCGACGCCGAAGCTGAAGCGCTCAGTCAGGCGGAACGTCTTGAAAAGCGCCATATCGACGTTGAAGTAATTGGGTCCGCGGAACTGGTTGCGCGACTGCGCCGGCCAGATGCTGTATCCGTTGAAGTCGGACGCGCCGCTGTTCACGAAAGCATCGGCGTTAATGCACGTGCCGGTGCCAAGGTAATTAGCGGACTCGCCGCAGCTATTCGGCTGCACCGGGGTGCCGAGCGGCTGAGCCATGATGATTCCACCGTAGTTGCCCACGGCCCAGTTATTGTCTGTTACCGAGAACGGCAAGCCTGAGCGCCAGAAGATCTTGCCGGACCACTGCCACCCGCCGAACACGCTGTTTAAAAGACCGTTGCCGACGTGCCAGCCGGGCGAGAAAACGAAATCCGCGCTGAAGTTGTGGCGAATATCGTAATCGGCATTGCCGTAGTTGTTGGCGCGCAGGCTCACCGGATTGATCTGACCGGCGGTCAGCGTGAGCGAGTCACCATACGTGAAAATACCGCCGTTCGAGACTTCGTCGAGTGCATGCGACCAGGTGTAATTGAAGTGCGCCAGCAATGTGCGTGCGAAACGCGTTTTGAGGCTGACGTTGAGGCCGTTGTAGTTGGCGATAGCGCCGCTCTGAACGGTCGAAACGACTCCGTAGTTGTTCACGACAGGGCTCGCCGGTATGCCCGCGACGCCCGGGAAAATTTGGTACTGGTCGAAAGCGTTCGGCCACCCGTTTTCATATGGGAGGTTGATGCTGTGATTGCCGACATAGTTGACGGCCAGCACCACGGAGCTCGAGAGTTCGCGCTGTATTTGCAGGTTCCATTGCTGGACTTGCGGCGAGTGAATCGTTCCGGTAATCGCGGTAAAGGCCGGCGGCGCGAAGGCAACGCCAAGAGCGGAAAGCTGATCTGAAATCTGACTGTACGTCTTGTTCAGACTGAAGGCCGCGGCCGATGCCGCCCAGGTGGCCGCCCCGCCGGTGGGATCGAACGGCAGTACGCCGGCGGTAGGGCGGACGCGGAAGGTGACGGACACCGGCGGGTTCTCGAGAAGATCGTCCACCAAGCCCGCCGCGGGGTTGTCGTAGAAAATGCCGACGCCGCCGCTGATCACGGTTTTGTTGCTGCTGCCGGGTGACCACGAAAATCCGATGCGCGGTGACCAGTTCAGGAAATCAACGTCAGGATACGCTGCATGCAGACCGGATGCGATGTCGGCACTGTACGGCACAGAGGATGGGTCCCCTGCGGTGACGCTGGCGAGCTGGTTGAAGCCCGTTTTGAAATTGGCGAAGCAATTGTAGCCGCATATCGGATTGGAGTTGTGCTCCACGCGCAGCGCCAGGGTGAGGTGGAAATTGGGTCTTATGTTCCACTCGTCTTGCGCGTACAGGCCCATGCCCCACATTTTGATCGGGACGTCGCTGGCCAGGTTGAGCGCTTGCCGGTACTGATACGCCAGACCGTTGGCGAACTGTTGAAGCCCGTTGTTCGTGTACCCGAAATATACAGCCGGGAAATTGTAGAAGAAGTTGTGATCGCTGACCAGGTAGCGGCGGAAATTCACACCGAATTTCAGGTTGTGGTTGCCGCGGGCGTAGGTGAAGTCGTCGATGAACTGGTATTGCGTGATATTCCGGCCTTGTGGAAACGAACGGTTCTGATTGACCTCCGTGAAGGGGACCGTGCCCGAGCTGATTACATCATACGGGAAGGTGCCGTTCGCCAGCGCCGTATTCTGCTGAAACAGCGCCTGGTAGTGGCTCGCGGCCGCCATGAAATTATTGGCGGCATGCGGCCCGAACACGTGCGTTTCGTTCAACTGCAGGTCGAACGAAGGCTGGCTGGAGATCGCATCGAAATTAGGGCTGATCGGTGAAAGAGTGGTCGGCTGCAGACCGTGATCGCCGCGGTACCGGAAATAGAGGTTGTCGCGGTCACCGATGCGGTGGTCGACGCGCGCCGCCAGGATCCACTCCGAAGCGAGTGCGGTGGGCGTCGCCTGAAACTTCGCAAAACAATTCTGGGTTCTCGGATCAAAGCCGGGCAGAGAAAGGGCGTTGCAGGCCGAAGTGTTCGAGATGGGCTGCGCGTTCGAAGCGCCGGGAGCGTTCTGGAACAGGTTGAACAATGTCTGATAGGTAGCGGCCTCGGCCGGCTGGGTGTTGGAAACGTTGGCGAGCACCGCGTTAGCGAACCCCTGTGTCGGAATGGTGACCGAGTCTACGTTCGGCAGGACAAAGCGCAGCGCCTCATGGTCCAGGAAGAAGAAGGTGTGATTCCGCCAAATCGGCCCGCCGAGTGACGCGGCCCACTGGTTAGCGTTGGAAAATGCAGTGGGCGTTCCTGTAGCGTTATTAAACCAGTCATTGGCGTTGAGCGCGCGGCCATTCCACCAGTACTGCGCGTTGCCGTGGAATGCGTTGCTGCCGGATTTTGTGACATAGGTCACCTGCGCGCCGGAGAGCTGTCCGTACTGACCGGCGTAGGGGTTCGTAATCACTGAGGCTTCCTGTATTTCGTTCTGGCCGAGGCTGAGATTCGTGGCGCCCGTGTTGTTGATATTGAAGTACGGGTCCATGTAGTTCTCGCCATTGATGGTGAAGAGATTGGAAGTGGCCGGCAGACCGTTGACCGTGAAGTTACCGTAGCCGCCGGTTACGTTGACGACGGTGCCGGGGGTCGTGAAGGCGATGTTCGTGATATCGCCGCCGCCGCTGGGCAGCAGTGTGAGCTGCTCGGTGGTGAAGGCCGTCACGTTAGCGGGTGCGGTGACGACTAGCGGTTGCGCCTCGTGGACCTCGACGGTCTGTGTGGCTTGGCCCACCTGCATGCTGAGATCGGCGGTCGCGACCTGGCCGACGCCGACC
>JAICMB010000301.1 GCA_025929455.1 Bryobacteraceae bacterium
AAACGGCACTGTGCTGCGCGCAAATGTGTCGGTCATCACCGCGATGATGGTGTTGCGAAGCTGGCCTTCCAGTTCCGGCACGCGATAGACCGCGGCCGTGCCGCTTATCTTTTCGAAGAAGATTTTCGGGTCCGCGATGCGGTAGGAGTAAATGCCGTACCCGCGCATGCGAATGGCGCCGAATTCCTTGTCGCGGAACGTAATCGGCGTCTGCGTGCCCCAGCGCTGGTCCGTCTGCACGCGCGTAGAAAAGAAGAAGACGTCCGACTTGAACGGCGATTTGAACGCCTTGTCCCAGTTCATGACGTAGGTCAGCAGCGGCAGCGTGCGCGTGTTCAGCGTGTACAGGCCGGGGCCGAAAACATCGGCGACGCGCCCTTCGTTGACGAACATCGCCATCTGCGAATCGCGGACGGTCAATTGCCCGCCGTTCTGGATTTCGCGATCCTCCATCGGATAACGATACGCCAGGATGCCGGGCTCCGGCTCCATCCAGTCGATAACATCGATGAACTGCTTGGACCAGAAACTCATGATTTGGGTTGCTCCAATAAGTATACGAGTGCGGGTACGGAAATGTTCGGGCGCAGCTCAACCGCCCATCTGCTGATTGACGCTCCAGTATTTCTGGCGTTATAGTCAATATGAAATAGCTCATATGAACTATATGGGAACAGAGCGCCTTGGAATTTGGGAGCTCGCGGTGCTTTCCTTCCTGCGCGAGCGCCCCATGCACCCTTACGAAATCCAGACGCTACTCAAAGCGAGGCACAAGGACGACATCCTTGTCCTCAAGCGCGGCTCGCTGTATCACGCTATAGAGCGATTGGAAAACGCCGGCCTCATTGCGCCCGTTGAAACCGCGCGCAACGGCCGCCGCCCCGCGCGGACCACCTATCGCATCACGGCGCAGGGCGAAGACGCGCTGCTCGCGCGCTTGCGGCGCCTGACCTCCGCACCCGAGCGCGAGCGCTCGCAATTCCTGGCTGCGATGAACTTCCTGCTGCACCTCACACCGCGCGAGGCCGCCGCCGAATTGCAGAAGCGCGTGGAGCTGCTCGAAGCGGAAATCGCGCAGCTCGACGCTGCGCTTGCCGAAGCCCGCCGCCGCGTTGCGCGCATTCACGTCATCGAATCCGAATACGCGCGAGCCATGCGCGCCGCCGAACTCGAATGGGTGCGCGCGGTCGTGAAAGATTTGCGCTCGGGCCACTTTACCTGGAACTTGGAAACCGTGCGTAAGCACGCCGCAAAGAAAGAGAAGGGATGAATACATCACCGTTCGGCGTCGCGTGGTTTTTCGTGTACGGCTACTATGGCGCTCCCGCCGCCGTGTACATGCCGAAGCTCGCCGAGATCGGCGCCCAGTTCACCAAGGTGTATCTGTTCTGGCAACAGATCGAGCCGGAAAAAGGCCGCTTCGATTGGACCGCTGTCGACGCATTCGCTTCGCAACTGCCCGCGCCCGAATGCGGTCTGATCTCGCTGTGGTCGTCCTCATTGTGGGCAGTGCAGCGTCCCTCGCCGCTGCTGCCGCCCTCGCCCGCCAATGACCTCGACGAATACTATCGTTTCGTTCACGCCGTCGTGAAACGTTGCCGCGGTCGAGTGCGCTACTGGCAGAACGACTGCGAACCGAACAATCCCGTTTTCTGGTCGGGCACCAAGGAAGAGTTCGCGGCGCAACTGCGCGTCTTCTACCGTGCCGTAAAAGATGCCGGCCCGGACGCCGTCGTCATTGCCGGCGGATATGACGGTATGTTCGTGGCTCCGGACATGATTCCGCTACCCGGCCAGCACACCGCGCCATTTCCGCAGCAGGAAGCCGGACTCGCATTCTTCGACTACATCATTAAAGAAGCCAGCGCGGCGTTCGACATCTTCGACCTGCGCCTTTACGGCGACCCGTACTCCATCGTGCCGCGTATCGACCACATGCGGCGCAGAATGCAGGCGCTCGGCTGCGACAAACCCATCATCTGCACCGAATACGGCGGCCCGAATATTTTCGAGTTCGCGGCAAACCGCCAGTACCGGACACTGGTCCAGCAGTGGTCACAGGCAGCTGCGTCTGGAAATATTGCGGCGGTGAAGGACCAGGTCGAGGCGCTTTATCGCAATACGGCGCAGCTTGCCCCCGAAACACAGATGTTCATGCAGGACTGCGCGCCGGAGCTCGAAGCAAAGTACCATCGCCTGCAATCGCGTAGTCTCGTCATGCGCAACCTCTTCGCGCTCTCGGCGGGAGTGCAGCGAACGCTGTACTGGGACCTGCTCGCAATGCCGGGCTCGCGCGACGATCTGATGAATTTCATGTACGGCAAGATCGGCCTGGTCCGTTGCAACGAAACCGGCTTGACCGATTTGACTCCCACGGGTGAGGCGTTCGCCCGTTTCACCAGCAGCCTCGCCGGTGTTCGTGGAGTGAGGCGCATCCCGCTGCCGGACCGCCCATCGATTTTTCTGTTTGCGGCCGATTGCGGGGAGCGTGGCGCGGTCCATATCGTTTGGGAGCGCCGAGATGCATTTCACGGCGAGGATGCGCCCGCTGTTCCCGTAGCGTTTCCCTGGACCGCCGCATCCGCCAACGCCATGGATGCACTCGGCGCGCACGTGCCCGCCCGCGTCGCAGACGGCCAGGTCAACCTTGACGTATCGCTCACGCCAATTTATGTCGCGGAGGCATTGCGATGAAACCGGACCTCGCGGTCGCCCAGCAAGAAGAATCGCCGCCCACTCTGCGCCAGCTCTGGATGCCGTATGTGTTCGACATCGTGGCCCCTTTCGCGGCGTACATGATCGCGCAGGCACTCGGCAAGCAGGCGTTCTGGGCGCTGACTGCGGGCGGAGCCGTCGCGGCCGCGAGCACCACCATCAACAGCATTCGCAAAAAAGGACTGGATGCCATCGGCGGCCTCGTCGTGGTCGAAATCGTTGCGTCGATCCTGCTGCTGGTGTTCGTGCGCGATCCGCGCCTGCTGCTCATCCGCCCTTCGTTCTACACCGGTGCCGCGGCCGTGTACCTCATGATCTCGGCATTCGCGGCGCAGCCGATCAGCTACGTCGGCTCGCGGCCAATGGCGGCTGCCGGCGGTCCCGCGCGCATCGCCGCCTATGAGCGCGCATGGCAGCGTTCTCCGGAATTCCGCCGTACGCACCGTTGCGTTACATTCGGCTTCGGCGTCGCCGCCGCGTTCGATTCCATTCTACGTGTGATCATCGTCTACCGCTTCCCGGTAGAGCGCTCCGCGTGGCTCTCGAACGTTCCACACGTCGTCGCCGTGATCTTAATCGTTATCGTGAGCGCCGTCGCGGGCCGCCGCTTCTCGCGCCTGGTCGATGAACAGATGACGAAATCCTAAATGCCCGGCTTCGTCGTCATCCAAGTGAAAGTGATCCCGCGAGCGCGCACGTCCGGTGTGGTCGAAGTACGCCCCGACGGCGCCTTGAAAATCAAAGTGACCGCAGCTCCCGAGCGAGGCAAAGCCAACCAGGAAGTCTGCTCCGTTGTCGCCGCACATTTTCACGTGCCCGAGCGCAACGTGGAAATAATCTCCGGCCACACGTCGCAACTGAAACGTGTGAAAGTGACGAGCTAACCTTTCAAAAACGCCGCCCACACCTCGGCCGCGCGCTCAGCTGCTCCGCGTAGATCGTGAGCCGCACGCGGCACAACGACGAGTTCGGTACGCGCCGGAATCAGCGCAATCGCCTCGCGTAATTCCGCCGGCGTCCCGAATGGATCGCGGTCGCCACTTACAAACAGCGCCGGTGTGCGGAGCGCCGCAAAGTGCGCCGTCCGTTTTTGCTCTGCGCGGCCCGGCGGATGCAACGGATAGGACAGCAATAGCAGCGTGTCGATCAGCCCAGGCTCTTCCGCGGCCAGCATGCTCGCCTGCCGTCCGCCGTATGAATGTCCGCCGGCGAATACGCGCCGATATCCCGCCGCGCGCGCCTCTTCAACCGCCGCTTTCAACCCCTCCCGATCGCGCGCCGCTTCATGCGGACGCGGCGGCCCCTTCGCGCGTGCCTGCCGGAACGCCAGATCCAAGCGCAGTACGTCAAACCGTTCCGCCAGGGCGCGCTGCAACGCCACCAGCAGCGGCGCGTTCCTGTTCGACCCGGCGCCGTGCGTAACAATCAGCCGGACGCGCGCGCCATCGCTCACCGCAGCCCACCCGTCTGTTCAAAACTGAATAGGCCCGACATGCTCGCCGAGTTCCATCGTTGTCCGGTGATTCGGCGTATACGCCGGCCACTCCGGCAAGTCCGGCCCGTTCGGATCGCCGGCCTTGGCGAAGTTCGCCCAATACGATGACATGATGCGCGACAGTTTAAAATCCACCGGTTGCCATGGTCGCTTCATCACGTCGAGCGTTTCGAAAACGTACGGAACCTCAGACGAATGAAACGCCCCAAATTCGGGATGCTCCGGCCACGGAATCGCACGATCGAAGTAGTAGGTGTACACGCGCCCGCTCCGCTGCAACTGACCAGCGGCCCATTGGTCGAGCGAAGCTCGCGCGTCACCCGGCGACACATCCCGCGAGCCGGTGCGTTTGAGCAGCGCCGCGTCGCCCGCGACCATTCCCGCGATGAGCGGAACCTCATGCTGCGGTTCGCCGGCCGTTAATACCCAGCCGTCGGTCACCGGACCGCCCACGCCGGGACGCCCTGCATGTGGCTTGTAAAATTCCGCCGCGGATATGGCACGCAATTCCGCGATCGAGTGCGCGCCCATTGATTCGGCATATTTGACGCCCTGCTGCTCACGCTGTTCGAGCGTCAGCGCTCCGCCCAGGATATTTCGCGGCAGCAGACCCGGCCCGCTCTGCGCAATGGCGCGCGCGAACAGTCCTTGCGCCAGTCGCGACCGCATCAGATCCGCAACGGAAATCGCGCCCGCGGATTGGCCGAAAATCGTGACTTTCTCCGAATCGCCGCCGAACGCGGCAATATTGTCATGCACCCAGCGCAGCGCCGCAATCTGGTCGAGCAGCCCGTAGTTTCCGGAGGAATGGTGCGCGGATTCTTTCGTCAGTTCGGGATGAACGAGAAACCCGAGCGCGCCGA
>JAICMB010000001.1 GCA_025929455.1 Bryobacteraceae bacterium
CCGGCAGCACCCCGATACGAAAAAGCCCCGGCGACCGCAGTGGCTGCCGGGGCGAATTGGATTAACTCGGATGCCGCTCAGAACAATAGTTTGAGGCTGAACTGGAACAGCCTGGGGACATTGGCGGTTCCGTTTAAATCACCGAAGTCGCCACAGGTTATACAGAGCTGAAAAGAGTTGAACGGTTGTAGATTGTACTGAGCGTAGTTGAACATATTGAACACCTCACCGCGGAACTGCGCGCGGAAGCGTTCTGTCAATGCGAAGGTCTTAGCGACGGACAGATCCACGTTGCGCTCAGCGCGTTCGCGAAGCTGGGTATAGCGCTGCGCGGCATTTCCGTAAACGAACTCGGATGAGGGCGCCGCAAATGTACTCGGATCGACCCAGTGGTCCGGGTTGCCCGTGGTTCTTGGCTTGCTCACCCAGTCCGGAAGCTGCGGCCCCTGGAATCCATAGTTGTTGAGATGGTTATCGTAGCTCCAGAACACCGCAGAAACGGCCGAGAGTGGAACGCCGCTGGCTAGGCGAATCGTGGACGACAGCTGCCAGTTGCCTAGCGTGTGCCGCACTAAAGCAGGAGCGGTATTCCCCCACTTCTTGCCTTTTCCATAAGGCAAGTCGTACACGAGGGCAGTCGCGAAGCTTTGCGGCACGTCGTGGGTGCTGATGTTGTAGTCAAGGTTGGTGTGATAGGCGTCGCGCCACTGATTGCCGGTGGCCCAGCCGAGGAAGTCCTCGGGGCCGTTGTCCATGGCTTTGGACCAGCGGTATGTGCTCAGGAGGCTCAGGCCGGCGCTGAAGGTGTGATTGTATTTCAGGTTCAGCGCGTGAAACTCGGATGATGCGCCGGGCAGTGAGCGCGTCATTACCAAGAACGTGTACTGCGGATATGGGCGAAGCAACTCGTTATAAGCGATGGTCGGCTGCGATCCCAAAAAGCTGCTCGCCGGCGCGACACCGTAGAACGGATTGGCGACCTCGGCGTCAAGCTGCGGCCCCAGGCTGAGGAACTGCGTCGGCAGCTGATCCAGATCCAGATTCGGATTGCCGTACAGGAGCTTGCGCCCGCGGATGCCGGTGTAGCCGGCCTCAAATACGGAATGCGAACCAAGCTGGTACTGGACATCAAAACTCCACTGCTCCGAGTACGGCGTCGGATGCGGCTGTTTCACCCACATCTGGCTCAGACCATCGCCGACCAAAGTTAGCGGACCAAGACTGCTGCCGGTCGGCTGGTTGACCCCGTTCGGGAATGGGTTGCTCACCAGATTCGCTGGAACGTACCCATTGTTGGTGGTGGCGATCATCGGTGTGCTCGATGAGAAGCCGTAAAACTGGCCGTCACCGTCGAAGCTGAGCATGGCGGATTGGGGCAGGTAGAACATACCCGCGCCCGCGCGCACAACCAGCTTGTCGGTTACCTTAAACGCGACTCCAATCCGCGGCGCGAAGTTGCTGTTATCCGCCGGCCAGGCATAGCGGTTGCTGTCGCTGGCGTACTGGAACGCACCCGTGATCGGCCGGCCCAACAAAGGCGACACCTGATCGCCGATGGGATTGTCAGCGTGGGGATCGAAGTACATCAGGCGGTTGTAGCGTTCCGTCGCTGGCCGCTGGTTTTCGTACCGAAGGCCAAGGTTGACGGTTAGCCGCGGGGTAACACGCCACTGATCCTGGACGTAGCCGCCGAACATGTGGACGGTCATGGCGGCGTCGATGCCGATCGTTTGGCCGCCGCCGCTGGCCGTGCCGAGAAGGATCGAGGCCATGGCGTTTCCACTGAGATTCGATTGCTGATTCGTCGCCAGGCAAGGCCCGCTCGACTGCGGATCGCAGGAAGTCAGCGCGTTACTGAAGTTGAATGAACCGGGGTAATCTTTGAAATTACTGATTTGCATCACGTCGAAATTGCGCCGAACTTGAAGGTATGCTTGCTGAATTCCTTCGTGACATTCACTTGCGCGCTGGACGACGTCCGAGCGTAGTGATAATCGGCAAAATCGCCGCTATTACTCAGGCTGGTATAGTTATCTGCCGTGATATACGGCAGGACGGGAGCCTGGAATAGCGACGTCGGTAAGCCGATGGTTGCTGCCGTGGCTTTTCCGAAGTCGACCAGTTGATACGCTTCACGCCAATAGCCGTAGCTCACGAATGAATTGATTACCCATGTAGGACTGGGTGTCAAGGTGTCGTTCAGCACGGCCAGCCAGCCTTGATTGTTGCCGTTTGTGTTGGAATCCGCGCCGTTACAGAAAAAGCAGGGGCTAGTGTTTCCCTGACGGAAGCGGTCCGAGAAACGGAAGAACATGCGGTGTACCGAGTTCTGGGCCCAGTCAAAACGCGTATCCATCTTGTCGCTCAGCGTGTTTCCCTTGCCCGCCAGAAAGAAATTGTTGATATCCGTGCCGGGCAACAAAGGAGAGCGGTTTGGCAGCGGAAAGAGGTTCGCGATCTTCTGGCCGACCGGATTGAGCAGGTTGGATGGAATTACGTTATTCGCGAACGGCTGCCGCGTGTAACCGGCGACGTTTCCGCTGGCATCGGTCACGGGCGTGGTTGAAAACGGATTGTAGATTGTGATGGGGATGGTGCTCGATGGGTTATTGGGATCGGCTATCCTGCTCTGCGAAAAGTCACCGTTGCGTTCCGCTTGCGTCGGCACACTCAGCAGCCCGGTATTTTGGCTGTTCGGCTGGCGCAGGCCCTCGTACCCGCCGAAGAAAAATAGATTCCAGCGTTTCACGAGCGGACCGCCGAAATTACCGCCGAACTGATTCTGCTTATAGTTCCCGCGCGGGTTGCCGACTTTGTTGTCCTGCCAATCGTTGGCGTTGAAGAACGAGTTCTGCAAATAGTCGTAAGCCTCGCCGTGGAAATCCATGGTGCCGCCCTTGGTGATGAGCGTTACGATTCCTGCGCCGGAGCGCTCATACTGTGCGTCGTAGGTATTGATCAGAACCTGCTGCTCCTGTACCGAATCCTGCAGCGGCGATACGAATATGCCGCCCCAATCGATCGCCTGGGACGGTGCGCCATCCACAAGGATCGATTCCTCGCCGGTACGTCCGCCGTTCAGGCCGAAGTTGGACGTCAATTGATCGAGCGGCTGGAACCGTCCCGACTGGCCGCCCGGCGGCGCCGTCGTGCCGGCGAGAGAAAACACGAAATTGAGCGGGTTACGCGTGCCGTTCGGTAGGTTTTCGATCAAGCGGCTTTCCATCGTCACCGCGTTATTCGCAGTTTCGGTGTCAAGCAACATCGCCGTGGCCGTGACCTCGACTTTTTCGGTTGTTCCACCGACTTCCAACGAAACGTTCACAGTGCTGGCGATCTGCGCCTGCAGAACCAGGTTCTGCTGGATGTAGGTTTTGAACCCTGGGGCGGTGACGGTGATCTGATATGTTCCGGGATTTAGATTGCTGAATTGATAGGATCCATCATCGTGCGTGGTGTCCGAGCGGACGTCGTTCGTGGCCATGTTTTTGAGTTCGACGTTGGCATTAGCTATTGATGCTCCGGTCGGATCGGTAACTATGCCGCTGATGGATGATGTGAACGTTTGACCAGTTGCGAATTGAGAAAGGGTGATTGCCAGAATCGCAAGGAAAATTCGTAGCAATCTTGCAGGGCGGAAAGGCGCGTTGTACGCAACGCGACATAAACTCATGTAACCTCCTTGAAACGAAAGACCCTCCCCTGGAAGGGAATCGCTGCGGGACGCGGTAGCAGAAGGAAGCGCAGCTTTAAACAACACCGGCGTTCGACGACATGGACGAGAAAACGCCTTCGTTTGCTACACAATTGTGAGGGGAAGCGACGGGGCTCAGCTCACGACGCGGCAGCGGTCTCACTGAGCTTTTCGAAAAACCTTTTGATGATCATGCGGGCGGTCGTATCGAGCAGGCGATGGCCCACCGCGGCGATGGCTCCTCCGGCCTGCACTTCGCCTTCGTAGGAGACGGAACTCGTGTTGCCGGGCTGTGGCGAGAGGTTCAGCAGTCCGTTGCCTTTGATGAAGCCCATCTTACCCGTACCCTCCACGATGAGGCGAAAGCTTTCGGGCGGGTTTTGATCCGCGATACGAATTTTGCCGTCAAATGAGCCGGAGATGGCCGCGATGGCCATCTTCATTTTCATCTCGTATTCGTCGGGGCCGGTGCGTTCGAGGCGGTCCGTGCCCGGCATGCAGCGCGCCAGCACGGCCGGGTCTTGCAAAAGCTCATAGGCGCGTTCGCGCGCAACAGGCAGATCGTAAGAGCCGCTGATGCGCAATCAGGCGGTCCTCGCGAGTGCTCGTTGAATGGCACGCACCGTATGCACACGAGCCAGATGCGCGCGGTACTCGGACGACGCGAACAGGTCGGCGTTCGGTTCGATTCCCTTTGTGACCTCGGCGGCGGCGCTCTGGATGGACGCCTGGCTCGGCACCGTGCCTTCGAGCGCTTTCTCGACGACCACAGCGCGGTACGCTTTGTTCGCAACACCCGTGACGCCAATACGCGCCATCGCGATCTTGTCGCCGTTCTTGCGAATGCGGACCGCGATGCCCACGACCGCGAAACCGGACGCCGGATGCGAGAGCTTCTGGTACGCCGTCCCGGTGGCGGCCGCTTCCACCGGGATAACGATTTCGCGAACGATTTCGTCGGCTTCGAGCGCGGTGGTCAGCGTATCGACGAAGAACTCGCCGGCGGGAACCGTGCGCTCGCCGTGCGTGTTGGCGAGGGTCAACTTGGCTTCGATCGCCAGCAGCGCCGCAGGATAATCGGCAGCCGGATCGTTATGCGCCGCGCTGCCGCCGATGGTGCCCATGTTGCGCACCTGCACGTCACCGATGCAACCGGCGGTTTCGGCCAGCAACGGGCAGCGGCCGCGCAGCAGCGGCGACGTTTCGATCTGGTAATGCGTGGTGGTTGGTCCGATTCGAATCACGCCACCGTCCTCACGGATGTAGTTGAGCGATGGAATGCGCCCGAGGTCCACCACCGCGCCGGGTGCGGCAAAACGAAGCTTCATCAGCGGGATAAGGCTCATGCCGCCCGCGAGCGGTTTGGCCTCTCCGCCTTTGAGCAATGCGAGCGCTTCGTCTAGCGAAGCGGGTGCGGTGTATTCGAAATTCTGCGGAATCATACCTGGCCTCCAGCGACCTTCCAAATCTTTTCAGGGGTGAGCGGCATGTCGAGATGCCTCACGCCGAGCGGGCTCAGCGCGTCAACCACGGAATTGACCACGGCCGGCGAGCAGCCGATGGTTCCGGCTTCGCCGATGCCCTTAACTCCGAGCGGATTCACAGGCGACGGCGTTTCGGTGTGATCACTCTCGATCCAGGGCACCATGCTGGCTTTAGGGATGGCGTATTCGGTGAGCTCGCCCGTGAGCAACTGGCCGTTATCATCGTAAACAGCCTGCTCCCATAACGCTTGCCCGAGTCCCTGGACTACGCCGCCGTGCACTTGACCGTCAACCA
This sequence comes from Bryobacteraceae bacterium, assembly GCA_025929455.1. Next base: position 5,474 of record JAICMB010000001.1, read on the forward strand.
GAAGCGGATTGATGATTTTTCCGCAGTCATCGACCGCGACATAGCGGGTAATTTCGATGTGGCCCGTCTCGCGATCGACTTCGGTGATGACAATGTGCGCGCCGAACGGGAACGTAAAGTTGGGCGGCTCCCAGAAGCGCGTGGATACCAGGCCGGGCTCGGTGTTGGGCGGCAACTTCATGGCCCGATAGGATGAGGCGGCCACTTCAGCGAGGCTCTTCTTTTTTCCGGAACGGTTGTCGACGACCTCGCCATTCACAAGCGTGACGTCATTGCTGTCGAGCAACACCGCTCCGAAGCGCTTGATTTTATCCTTGAGATCCTGCAGCGCGAAATAGACCGCGGTGCCACCGATAGCCGTGCTGCGGCTTCCGAACGTTCCAATCCCGTACTGCACAATGGCGGTGTCACCGTGCAGTACGGCGATATCGTCGATGTCCACTCCGAGTTCATCGGCGACGATTTGCGCAAAGGTTGTCTCTTCGCCCTGGCCGTGCGGCGAGGTGCCGGTCATCACCGTGACTTTACCGGAGGGCTCAATCTTTACGGTTGCGCTTTCCCATCCACCGGCAGGCGTGGCGGGCGAAGGCCCGAACGCGCAGATCTCACCATACGTCGACATGCCGATGCCCATCAGGCGGCCTTGCCGGCGCGCTTCTGCCTGCTGTTGACGGAGGCGCGTGTAGTCGACGATCTCGAGGGCTTTCTTGAGCGGCGCGGAGTAGTTGCCGCTATCGTAGGTCAATCCGGTGGCCGTGTTGTAAGGGAAGCTTTCGTTGGGAATGAAGTTCTTCAGACGAATTTCGGCGGGGTCCATCTTCAGCTCGGCGGCGAGGACGTCGACCATACGCTCGATGCCGTGGGTGGCTTCGGGGCGTCCGGCGCCGCGGTAGGCGTCCGTAGGAACAGCGTTCGTGAACACGCCGACGATATCCGCACGCACGTTCTGGCAGTTGTACAGGCCCGGCATCATGAGCACGGAAAGCGTGGGAATGGCGGGCGTCAGGAGCTGGTGATAGGCGCCGAGGTCCTGAATAAGTTTGAGTTTGATGCCGAGGATCGTACCGTCTTTTTTCGCCGCGATCTCGTAATAATCGACATGGCCGCGGCCATGAATAGTGCACATGCACGCTTCGCGGCGCGACTCGATCCACTTCACGGGCTTGCCGATTTTCATGGCAATGAAACCCATCAGAGCTTCATCGGCATAGACGTTGAGTTTGCTGCCGAAACCACCGCCGACTTCCGGTGCAACGACGCGAAGCCGGTGCTCCGCGATGCCGAGCATAGAGGCGAGCAGCGTGCGGAGAAGGTGCGGGATCTGTGTGGAGGAGTAAACCGTCAGGCTTCCGCCGCGATAGTCGGCCACGACGCCGCGCGTTTCCATCGAAGTGGGAATCAGACGCTGGCTGGTGATGCGCTGCTTGACGACCACCTCGGCGTGCGCGAACGCGTCGTCCACATCGCCGCCTTCCTGGTTATAGGTAAAGGCGGTGTTGTCCGGGTACTCGGGATGCACGCGCGGCGCATCGGGGGCGAGGGCTTTCTCAACATCGGTAACGGCGGCCACCGGGTCGTAATCCACTTCGACGAGGTCGGCGGCGTCACGGGCGATGTAGCGGTCGTGCGCAACAACGACTGCGACAGGATGGCCGATGTAGTACACGCGATCCTGCGCCAAAATATTGTGATTCGGAACGCGCAGTCCGGGCAGTGATGCGCCGCAGGGCACCGGGCCGACGTTGGCGGTGTCCTGGCCGGTGAAAACGGCGACGACTCCGGGTAGCTCCTGCGCGGCTTTCGTATCGATGCCGCGAATCCGCGCGGCGCCGTGCGGGCTGCGCACGATGCAGGCGTGGTGCATGCCGGGCATCTGAATGTCTTCGACGTAAGTCGCGGTGCCGGTGATCAGACGCGGATCTTCGCGACGCTTAATGCGTTTCCCGACGAGCGGTTCGGTGCGGGTGATGGTAGGGGTTGCCATGTTCGTTACGCTCCTGCTTTGGCCGCGGCCGCCTTCACAGCATTGACGATGTGTTGATAGCCGGTGCAGCGGCACAGATTTCCTTCGAGGCCGTGACGAATTTCTTCGGCTGTCGGCTCGGGATTGCGCTCCACGATTTGCTTCGCCGTCATGATCATCCCCGGCGTGCAGAACCCGCACTGCAGGCCATGCTCATTCCAGAACGCTTCCTGCATGGGATCGAGCTGGCCGTTTTTGGCGAGGCCTTCAATGGTTACGAGCTCGCGGCCGTCAGCCTGCACGGCGAAAATCGTGCAGCTTTTGACCGCCTTGCCGTCCATGTTGACGGTGCAAGCGCCACAGATCGAGGTCTCGCATCCGACGTGCGTGCCGGTCAGGCCGAGTGTCTCGCGCAGGTAGTGGACCAGGAGCATGCGCGGCTCCACGGTCGAGGTATGTTTCTGGCCGTTGATGGTGATCGTGATGGTACGTTGCATGGGAAATTTTCCGCGACGGTAATAGACGATACCACAGCTTGAGGCAGCCAGGTTTACGAACGAACTGGGGTTTTCCCGCGTCCAATTTCCGGAGGTAAACATGGCCGTAGCCACCGATACCCGTTTAGAAGAACTGAAGGCAAAGTACCAGTCCGTGCTCGATTTGGCCGGGCCGCTCGGCATTCATCTTACCCATCTGCACGTGCAGGATAACAAGCTGGTTATTGGCGGAGAAGCGCCTTCCGAGAACGAGAAGAACAAGTTCTGGGATCAGATCAAGCGCGTCGATCCGTCGTACAGCGATCTGTCCGCGAACATCACAGTCAATCCGTCGCTACCCAAACCGCAACAAGCGTCTGCGCAACCGAGTTCACAGCCGGCGCAATCCGCGGGCCAGCAGTCGGGCGGAAGGCGGAAGTATGTTGTACAACCCGGCGACACGCTCAGCTCGATCGCACAAAAGTTTTACGGACACGCGAACGAGTACATGAAGATTTTCGACGCGAACCAGGATCGCATTCAGGATCCGAATAAGATGCGCGCGGGAGAAGAGATCTTCATTCCGTAATGACAGCCTGCCCACGCGCCGGTCTCTCAACTGAGGCCGGCGCGCCGGCGCGCGCCGTGAAAACCCTTGATACCATTCATTGATTCCTCCAGATGCAACCTCGGCCGCAGAGCGGTGCGCTTACTGTACGGCGATGGATCCCTGCGGACTTCCCGGATGTACTCGCGATGGCGCGCCGCCTTCACGATCTCAGCCGGTTTTCCTTCCTTCCGTTCGATGAAGCGTGCATACGCCGGCGCTTCTATTTGCATATCGAGCAACCCCGGAACCGCTGTGGCTTGATCGCGTTGCGTGATTCCATCGGTATCGGTCTTCTCGCCGGCTATGTGGAAGCGTACACGTTTTGCGATGAAAAGGTCGCTTCGGACGAAATATTCTTTGTCGATCCCGCGCACGCCGGGTGGGCCGCAGTCCGTCTTTTGAAGGCATTTCACCGCTGGGCCGTCGAAAGCGGCGCGCGGGAACTTCACGTCGGCACGGCGACCGGAATCGAACCCGGCCGCACCGGACGTTTTCTGGAGCGGCTGCGATTCGAACCGATCGGCGCCATGTACGCCGCCCGCCTGTATTGATCCTCACACCACCGTGGGGCAGACGTCCACGTCTGCGCCGGACCTCCAGGTCCGGCTGTTCCGGACGGACTAAAACGCGGACCAGCGAGCGTCGATGCCCGGCGCAGGTCCTCCGTGACAGTCATAAAGTTCGCCTGATTACGCTCGCAGTTTGCAAAGGTAAATAAACCGTAAATAACGGATATTTCCGCGCTCGTTCGAGAACCCGTTTGCGCGTATTGATCTAGAAGGAATTCGCGCGTGCGTATATCCGAAAACCATATGGCGGCATTTCGGGCGGCTCTCGAGGCGAGCTTCGCGGAGCGTCTGTTCGATCACGCCTGTTCTACCTATTCAAAACCTACGCGTCTATTCGGTCCCGCGTGCATGCGCGAGCTAGTGCAATTAACGATACAAAAGTGCGCCGGATACGCGCTGGTTTCCGACAAAGCGCATCGACTCCTGTTTCGGCTGGTTCTGGAATGCGGCACCGCATTCGACAGCGATCCGCTGATCGGCTTTGCATCACCCATTCTGAACGCGAGCGCCGGGGAACGGGACCGAATCGCGCAACTGGCCTCCGCCGCCGATCACTATTCCGCGAAAGTCGCTCCCGCGATGCGCTCCGCGGCATTAAGCTTCCGGCATTTCCGGATGGACTGGAACGGCGGCCGCACACAGGAACACTATTTACGAGATGTCCGGCAATGCTGCTCCACGCTATTTCCCGAGAAGGCTTCGCTCGTATGCGAAGGAGCCTGGGCCGGCGTATTACAGCAGACTACGGCCGTTGCAGCAGAGCGGGAATGGCGTACAATGACGGCTCACGCCGTCCTGTTTGCTCTATTTTTCCTGGCGGGCGCCGGCTTCCTTCATGACCCACGCTTTGCATTCGTATCGGAGGCGATGTCCACTCCAACGAACGATACCGGCCGCGTTCTGCACCAAGTCACGGTGAGCCGGTTCGAGCAGTGGTTTACGGACGTTGAATAGCGATGGGTTGTTTTGACCGCTCGCCTTCCGATGCGTCCGGCGCCGGCCCGACTGACGCGGGGGTGCTCGTGCCGGCCGGAGTGCCCGATCGCGATCCCACGTCGCCCGTTACGGCTTGCCCGAATTCTTGCGCGAACACGCTGCGCATCGATGGATGCCGCGTCGTGCCGGTGAACGGAACCATCGACCTTTCCGCCATTACGGACTGCGGTGCGGGTGGTTTTCTGTGGTCCACAACCAGCACCAAACTCCGGCTGTCGGGTGTGGACACGGCCACCGTTCAAGTTCGGGCGGGTGCGCAAGCGAGCGCAGGACGCGGTCAGGAGATCATCAAAGTCGACTGGAGCTATGCGGACTGCAGCCCGCTATCGGCTTCGATCGCCGTCACTGTCGTTGACGTAATCTTCTCTGAATCCGCGGCCGAGAACTACGGATATGACGATATGGACACGCCCTCCAAGACCGACGATCATGTTTCCGTTAAAAAACTCGGGTCAACTGTGATTCACGCGGTAGTTAAAGGTGGACTGAACGGGAACGAACTCAATTTCGTTGCACTGGACGACACGAAAGCGAAAGTGGATGGCGCTCCGGCGAGTCCATCGTTCGATCTGACGATTCACGGCGGCGACCAGGAGAAGGCCGAGACCAATCTGGTCGCACGCGTGAACTGCATTCCGTCTCCGGAAATCACGCGCATGTACATCAACGTGTACAAGGAGAAGTTAGTCCGGGTTGTCGTCGCAAAGGTGTATGACAGCCGCCACGCGGGCACCACGTTGCGCTTCCCGAACCTGAACATTCCCTCTGCGCAGGCGATGATCAATGCGAAGGCGAAGGCGGCGGTGGTGCGATACGAAATATCGGACTACAGCGCTACCGGCGGCGCTGTCGACGTTCCGTACGACATCGATGGAAACGGAAAACTGAGCTGGGATGTCACCGCCGACGGCGGACCTGAATTCAAAAAGATTCAGGACGCTTTCAAGTCCGCCGATGTGCGCATTGCGGTTATCCGGGACTTGGTCTCGGTGTACCAGCTTGACGCAAACACCGCCATCGGCGATACGACCATCCAACTTCGCGGAATCTCGGACAACAATTTTTATGCCGTGGGTGATCCGGCGACCATTGGCAGTGGAGCAGGCGCGGAAGCGGTTAAGGTGCGGGCCGCTTCGAGCGATAGTCCGACCGTAACTCTCCAGACGGCTTTGACGAAAGCCCATACGGCCGGCGATCCCATCACCGTTCCCATTGGCGGTTGGAGCTCGGATCCGATCGTCATTATGGAAGGCGCGCTCACCGAGGAAAAGATAAAGTGGACGTTTTTCCATGAGACCGGACATCGAGCGCTGAAGCTGGCCGACCTCGATGCCAAGACCAGCATCATGCACTTCGATCAAGGCTGGACCGACCACCGCCTCCGATACAAACCGCAGAACCTGAAGTTCAACCCCCCCGGAGGAACGGAGAACCAGTGGGAGCTGATTCCGCGGGATTGAGGATTTCCTTACCGAATAAAAATGGGATGTTTTGACAGATCACCTTCCGAGGATGCCAACGCCGGCGCCCCACCCGACGCGGGTGCGCTCCCGGGCGGCGTGCCCGATCCGAGCAAAGACCCGCGATCTCCGGTCGCCGCGTGTCCGAACTCGTGCGCGAGTTCGCTCCACATCGAGGGGTGCCGCGCCGTCCCGATCAACGGCACGATCGACCTATACGCCGTGATGGACTGCGGCGCCGGCGAGATCAAGTGGTCGACAACGAGCGGCAAAATTACGTTATCGGGAACGGACGGCATCAACATTCAGGCGCGCGCGGGCGCTAATCCCAGCAACGGCCGCGGCCAGGAGGTCGTCAAGGTCGACTGGAGCTACGCGGATTGCAGTCCGCTATCCGCAACCATAGCCGTCACCGTCGTGGACGTGGTCTTTTCCGAATCCGCGGCGGAGTCTTATGGTTACGACGATATGGACACGGTGATCGACCGGAAAGATGATCATGTATCGGTGAAGAAGCTCGACTCGACCGTGGTCCATGTAGACATCAAAGGTGGCCTGAATGGAAATGAACTACAGTTTATTTCGCTCGACACGGCCAAAGCTACGGTGGATCCCGCTCCGGCGAGGCCAGCCTTCGATCTGACCATCCGAGGCCGCGACCAGGACAAAGCAGAGACGAAGCTCGTGGCGCGTGTCGACTGCCTCGCCACGCCCGAAATTACACGCATGTACATCAACGTGTACAAGGAAAAAGTTGTTCGCGTCGTTGTTGCAAAGGTGTACGACAGCCGGCATGCCGGGACAACCTTGCGCTTTCCTCGCCTGAGCGTCCCCTCGGCCCAGGCGATGATTAATCCGAAAGCGAAGGCCGCGGTGGTCCGGTACGAAATGTCGGATTTTAACGCCGCGGGCGGCGCCGTCGACATCCCCTACGACAAGGACGGCAACGGCAAATTAAGTTGGGACGTCGTCAAGCATGGCGGTGAGGAGTTCAAAGCGATCCAGGATGCGTTCCACTCCGCCGATACACGCATCGTGATCGTGCGCGATATGGTATCGCTCTACTATCTCGACGCCGACGCCGCGATTGGAGATACTGTCGTAAAGCTTCGCGGAATCGACAATAATAACTTTTACTCGCCGGGACTGACACCGACGATCGGAACGGGCGCGGGCGCGGAAGTAGCGACGGTTCAGCGCGCTTCGAACGACAGCCAGGACGTGACGCTCACGACCGGGCTGACCAAGCGGCACGCCGCGGGTGAACCGCTCACTTTTCCGTCGGCCGGCTGGGGTTCGGATCCAATCGTCATTATGGAAGGCGCGGATACCGAAGACACGTTGAAGTGGACGTTTTTCCATGAAACCGGCCATCGCGTCCTCACGCTGGCCGATCTCGATGCCCCCACGAGCATCATGAATTTTTCGCAGGGTTGGACCGACCACCGGCTGCGATATAAACCGCAAAACAGGAAATACGACCCGCCCGGCGGGACGGAGAATCAATGGGAGCTGATTCCGCGAAATTGACGCGCCGTACCGCGCTCGCAACGATTGCGGGATGGTTCTGCGTGTCGTGGTCAAAGGCCCAGGAGAAACCGCAGGAGCGAAATATGACGCAGGCAGAAACCGTTATCGCCGAATACGAGCATGGCGGCGAATTTCACCCACAAACGCCCGGGTTCTTTTCCGGTGCGTGGCTCAACTATGGAGAGATCGACAGGCTGTCCGCGGCACTTCTGCATGAAACGGCGCACGTGCGCGAACAGATTGTCCGCCTGCTGGTAGACCTGGGGCGCCGCGCCGACCCGCTGTTCAGCGAGGGCGCCGCAGTTTTACGCGATCCTCAGATTATCGCCGCGCTCACCGGTCCCGCCCTGAGCACCGATGATGTGGCGCGCGACACGGCGCTATCGCTGATGCATGAGTTTGTCCCCTCCGCAGCACTCCTCGCTCACGGCGATGCGCTCACCGCCGATTTCGTGCGATCTCCCTCGAGTTCGAGCTTTCTGGTACTCGCAAAAGCCAAACCGCCGCAAGCGCGCCTTCCGGTGCGCAGGACCGCGGCAACCCCACGGTGGAAAGACCAGGCAAGCGCGCGAGTCGCTCTCGCCGCGTTTGGAGATACGGCCGTCGAGCGGGCCTTCAGCGAGCCATTCGCTACAACTCAGGACGCGCGTGAATTTGCCAGGCTTGCTCAATATCTTGGTTGGATAGGAACGCAAACAGCCCTGCGAGCCTTGGCAGACCAGGTGCGCACAAGCCTGGTGTTTGACATTCCACACGCGGTGATGCGGTCCTCGCGGCTGGATGTGATTGCTGCGCTTTCGTTCAACTTCCCGACGGAGCCCGCGCTATTCGTGAACCGAATCACGTCCGAGCAGGCGTACGAAGCTGTCGAACGATTCTGTGAGCGGCAGTTTGGGACCGTGTGGACCAAACCGCGGCCGCCATTTTTGACAAACAAACCTTTCCCATTTTGAGAATCGCGCGTTTGCTTGCACCGCGACCGTGTGCGGCGGTGAAACTGCCTTGTGATCGAGCGCTTGGGGTATCCGGGACGCCCATGCCGAGTGTTGAAAAACGGGCGCGGATCGGTAAGGCCTGTTAGCGCAAGCACCTAATTCTGAGCCGCGCGCGTCAGCAAGCGGCTTTAAACGTTTCAGCAAGCTCCTGAACGGCCTCTTGGCTTCGTTTAGAATCGGATTGGAAGCTAATCTTGGCCGGTGCTGGGCCTGGTCTTCAAAACCAGCGTGCGGCGCTACCCGTGTCGCGGTGGGTTCGACTCCCACTAGCTTCCGCCACTCGTTCTCTCTTGATAACATATACGAGCGCTACAGTACGCTCGCGCCCTACCATGCGCATCTTACCTGCACTCATCACTCTGATTCTTTTCGCAGCGTCCGCTCAAACCGAAAAGAGCCACTTAAGTGGCGCCGACCTGGTTAAGAACATTGTGGCGAAATACAACATCACGCAGTATGTGTTCGAGGGTAATCTCACTGTGACACGTCGGACGGGCGATGTGCCCCGGACGGTCCTCGTTGACGCAAAGGTAAAGTATGCCTCCGCACCCGCGGGCAAATTCTCCCTCAGCGTTAATGAAGGTACTAAGTCCGGGTACGTCATCATGTCGGACGGTCAGAAACTGTGGACTTATGTGCCGGACCAGCGGCGCTACACCGAGCAAGACGTCGCTTCGTTGGGTACCACTGACCCAAGCGACACCACCGATCCTCAGTCCTTGCCCGATTACGACATCATAGAAAGGGTCTGCCGCACCGTGGTGCCCGTTCTGGCAAAATTGGATCAGACTGCCGACAATGTTCACGTTGCCGGTGGTCCGCCGGTGCGCTACGAAGGACAGGTGTACTATTCGTGGCGCATGCTTACAGTTCTCTCGAAGAAAGATCCCGCCGGCCTGCAGGACCTTTCTTACATAACGTTCGATCCCGCCACGCTGCGAATCGCCCGGCTCGACTGGACCAAGGCGATCCCGTCCAAAGATGCGAACGAGGGTAAGATTCTAGTGCGCTCCGCCTTTGATTTCACTACGTTTCGACCCGGCGAGACGGCGCCATCGTCTGAGTTCGTTTTCTCCGCACCCAAAAACGCAAAACGAGTCAAAACGCTCCGGCTGCCGTCGTCTCCGAGACACAGTTAAAACCCCCGATTCAGGCGGGCGTTCAGCATTAACCGGCCGTATTATTCTCCAGCAGTTTCGCCATTATCCCCGCTCGAGACGGTACTTCCATTTTCAGCATGATCAGCCGCATATAACTCTTAACTGTATTTACGCTGATCTTCATAGTGGTCGCCAGTTCCTTGGTCGACTGCCCGGCCGAAATACCCACCAGCGTCTCTCTTTCGCGCCGGGTCAGTTGATATTGCTCTGCAAGCCGCTGCACCGCGGCCGTTGTCGACGAACCCCTCTGGAAGACGAGAGCGAACAACGGCTCCATCGCATCCTGCTCATGAGGTTTCACCAGGTAGGACCGGCAGACATATTCACAATCCGCTGTCTTAAATAGGGACCGGCCGGTGTGGTTGCGAATGGCTCCGAGCATCTCACTTGGGATTTCCAGCGTGGCACGCTCGCTCCACGATGGAAACACCCGCGCGAGTATCGCTTCCGCACCGGCATCGTATGCGATTGGCTTTAATGAAAGATCGAAAAGGATCACCCCGGCGCTTGCATGCGCGCCCGTGTCCTTAAATGAATGAGGATCTACCGATTTCATACATGCCTCTGACATCCACGGTCCCTTTACCGTCAGTTCGTTCCAGGTATGTACTTCATTACATAAGTTCCCCAGTTTGCGAAGTCGGAGCGTGGCAGGTTCGGAATGTACTCGGCAACCATCCAGAGATTACCGTCGGAGTTGACCACCGCACCCGAGTAGTCGCCCCATCTCGCCAGCCCCGGTCCAAAGCCGTCCGGATAACCGCTGAATCCATCCTCCGGCGCGAAACCGGCCGCCGCCAGCTTGATGCTGGTCCCTGGCGCGAAGTTGTCGAACGAAACGAATCCTGCGCTGGGGAAATAGTCGGGACCCACAATGGTGAACGCGATCGCGCCTTGTCCTCGCGCATTCACCGCAATGGCCGGCCGCAGCAGGTGATTGCCATTCGTCACAAGAAAGCCCTGCCGCAAACTGCTCCCAAGCAGGGTCCCCGACCGCAGCGCCGGAGAAACGACCAAGTATGCGCCGCCCACCACATTACGGCCCTTGCCATCCGTCACCTCACTGGCAAGCGTTACGTATAATCTGCCGCCTGCATAAACCAGTGATAAAACGCGCGCGTCCCCGCCATCGATGAAAGCCAGTAGTCCGGGCGGAACCGTCGACCCGTACGGTAGCGGGCCGGGCCGCTGTGTTGCTACATCCGGCGAGCGGTACGTCAGCGTTGGAACCGTTGTTTGGATCATGGTGAGGTTGGGGGCGCTGGTTTGCAGCGAACTCGTGTTTGTCAACGCCCACAGCGCCACGCTGTTCGCCGTCGAGAAAGCAGCCTGCGTGCTCACGAAATATTCTGCCCCGCCGCTAGCAAGGAAGTAACTGGCGCCCGGCGGCGTGGTCGCGGGTTGGATCGCAAACTCGAACCCTGTTGAGAACGGAATTTCAAGCATGTATGCCGTGGGATCCGCGGTGCCAGCCGCCAGCGAAGCCTTCGAGATAGCCAGAACGGTCGCTTCTACAAAATTCAAGGCCGTGTCATACTCATCCGTGCTGATGTAGATCCCGTAATGGTCGGCGCCGATCTGTGGAAAATCCGAAATACACGGGCACCGGAAATTGGAACTGTTGGTAGTGTCGATGACGTAGACGCTGTACATCCCGGCGGGATCCGTCGTCTGGCTCACTGCAAGGTATTCGTGCGATGACGGCAATTCATTCCCGTCCGCGTCGTTATCCTGCCCGCGTTGCAAAATCATCCAGCGCTGAATGTCCGCGTCGAAGAACACCCGCATGTCCGTCAAGAATGGGCCATTAATCAGGGTGGTCCGATCGATCTGATGAGGCAGTCCGAACACCTGATTGCTCGACAGCGGAGCGGCCAGTAACGGTGAGCCGGACGCCGTGTAGATCTGCACGGCGTCGTTGACGCCTTCCAGAATGAAGCCGTTCGCGGCCGCGATTTGCGGCGACGGCGGCTCCGTACTAAACTGATTGCCGCCGTCGGCGTTGCGCTGTTCCAGGTGAGTCAGACCGTTGAACCCGAACACGTTTGTACCCGTGGTAACGGGCAGGCTCGTGATGGCCGGAGCCGCGAGTGCCGCCGCGAACCGGGCAGCGGCCATTGCCTGACGCGGCAGTTTGGGTTTGTTTAGCGTCGGATCCGCAAGGTGCGTCTCTGGTGCGGATCGCGATTGCTGTAGCAGCGCGCGCCGGACTAAGGCGCCGTTCACCGCCGGTGAACGAAAATTAACAGTGCCTCTGAGCGCCAGTTGTCCCGTCACGTTTACGCCCGTGTAGAACGTCTGCGACTGCGCAAACAGGCTAGGCGCCGCCGTAGCACATATACATAAGGTCAAGCCGGACACCCACCCCCAGTCCACGTACCTCCGCGCTGAAGGACTCGCTTCGGAAGGCAGACTCCTGATTGCGCTGTTACCGCTCGGTGCCGGCTGTCGTCGCCTCCGCCGGAGCATGAAGACCAACAGCCCCGCCACCCCGGACAACGTTACCGCGCCGAAATTGCTTGGCTCCGGGATACTCGACCCTCCTCCGGGTGCGTTGAATGCCGAAACCGTCAGAATGCCTGGCTCAAACTCATTGTCCAATGTGCTGACCCGGAACCCAAAGATATCCCCGGATATCGCTGCAAACGCAATGCTTCCGGTCTCACCGTCCGTGTCCGCGAGCTGCGTAAACACTCCGTTCAGCAGGTAGCCCGCAAAGTCCGCGCCCGGCACATCGAGTGAGGAATAAGAATAATCGAACAATACAGAACCCGCCTCGGGAGCACTGATCGTGAAGTCGGTATCTCCCGGCAGGCCGCTGCCGCTATTTCCTCCACTAAGTACTAGTGAAAGCCCGCCGTCCGGCGTCACTGCCAAACCGTCGGTGAATGACGGAAACCCGCCGCCGTCCGTATTTGACAATGTAAACTTACTCAGATCATACGGACCGACAAAGTCGGCATTGGCCGAACCGGCCGCAACCGTGACTGCCGCCAATACACAAAAGTACGCAATTCGTGGCGGCAAATGTCTTTTTGGTGCCGCGTTTCGTTGCACCTCTGTTACACGCGGTGTTTCATGCAGAATCTGTTTGCCCCTCGCATCGAATGGATGTTTGAGAAACGAAAGGCAGTTATTGTTTATCGTAGTCTGGCGCACATTTCCTCCTTGGAATCCCCCAAATGTACTAACCACACGTAGCCATGTTTTTGGACGGGGGCAACTTAACATCGCATATTATTCGTACTTGTCAATGGGATCATAGGGATTCCGCAATTAGCTTTCGTTTACCAAGTACTAGTACACAGCGGGCACGAGCCTTTGATCTTTCGGGCGGCCAAACCGTGATTGCAATAAAAGGATCTCGAAACTTGAGCGTCGTACTGGAGTACCAAAGTTTATGAACCTAATGGGGTTGCTGGCGCCCACTAACAGGCGCAAACAAGTATTTAATGCGATTAAGCTCGATAATTCTAATTCCTTATGATTAGCCTCCTTTTGAGTATTGCTACCGCCCCGACGGTATAGTAAATTTGCTCGCGGAGGATTTTCCATGTATCAGCGTGTCTCCATAGTGCTTGCGATCTTCGCGTTGCTGTGCGTCGGCGCATTCGCTCAAAACCCGATAACGGCTGATAGCCCGTTTCAGGTTCACTACTTTTCAAACATGAACCTGGGCGACTCAGTCATCAACATTTCGAACACCGGCGCCAGTTCGACTGGTCCGGGGTTCCCAACCCAGAACGGCAACCTCGCCGTCAATGTTTACACCTATGATCCGAGTGAGGAGTTGGTTTCGTGCTGCTGTTGCGTCGTAACGCCCAACGGTCTCATATCGTTGTCCGTCGCCAACGACCTGCTTAGCAATACTCTGACTCCGGGCGTTGTGACATCGGGCGTCGTTAAGCTCGTATCCAGTTCCGGCGGCACTGGCTGTAACGCAGCAACCGCGGGTACGGCGGGCAATACGTTGGTACCCGGCCTTGTGGCATGGGAAACCAATCTTCACTCTGGCCCCAGCGGTACCAGCATGACTGAGACGGCCTTTACACCGGCCACGCTCAGCGGCGCGGAATTAAACCGCGCCACCCTGCTGTGCAGTTTCATTCAGACCAACGGCACCGGATTCGGCATTTGCAAGTCGTGCCGTTTCGGTGGCCTCGGTGGAGTAAAGAAGTAAAGGCCGACCGGAGCTGTTTCGTGCAGTAAAGTCCAAACCGGGCGGCGGTGCATTGCCGCCCGGTCAGGGCTCATAAATTCATCCAGAGGAAATAGAGCACATGCATTACAACACCACCGGCCTCCGGGCCATCGGGACATTCGTATTCGGCTGCGCGCTCGTGATAGGCGGCGCCCCGTCCGGCCCAGCGGCCACTCCTGCCGCGCCGGCTGTCGTCGTTGTTGACGGTACTCCGCTTAGTCTGTCTGACGTAGAGCATAAAAATCCTGCCGCGTTGTTTCAAGCCCGCAATACTTTTTATCAGGCTGAACGAAAAGCTGTCGATGACGCCGTCGATGATTACCTCTTAGAGCGGCAGGCACAGCGCGAACACCTCACGCTCGACCAGCTCCTTGAGAAGCACGTCAACAGCACCATTGCCAAGGACCCCTCGGAGGAGGCCTTGCACGTTTACTATGAGGGCCTGACCACCAGCGAACCGTACGACAAAATGCGGCCGCAGATCCTCAGCCATATTCGGGACGCTCGCATGGCAAAGGCCAAGGCCGAGTATCTTAAGACACTGCACGCAGAGTCTCAGGTGTCCGTCCGCCTCGATCCGCCGCGCGTGCGTATTCCCTTGCAGAGCACGCCCGTACGCGGCCCCGCGGACGCACCGCTGATGATCGTCGAGTATGCGGACTTTGAATGCCCGTATTGCCAGCAGGCGCAGGCGATTCTCGACAAAATCGAAGCCGATTACAAAGGCAAGGTCGCCGTCGCGTACAAAGATGTGCCGCTTCCCATGCACGCCCACGCCGAAAAGGCGGCCGAGGCTGCGCACTGCGCCGGCCTGCAGGGCAAATACTGGGAATATCACGACCTGCTTTTCAAAACGAAGCAGCTCGCCGTTCCCGATTTGAAAGAGCACGCGAAGGCGTTACGCCTTGACACACAGGGGTTCGATAAATGTCTCGATTCCGGCGAGCAGGCCGCACTGGTCGCGAACCAGTTAAAAGAAGGCCAGTCTCTCCAGCTTCAGGGCACGCCTAGCTTTTTCGTCAACGGCCGCTTCTTCAGCGGCTCATTGACGTACGAACAACTTCACGCGGTGCTCGAAGAAGAACTTAGCGTCGCACCGAAAACACAAACGGAAACGGCCAGGAAGTAGTTCAACAAGCAGCGGAACCGGAGGTGACACCCATGTCTGACGTGACATTTCGGGCCAGGCAACTGGCCCGCACAGCGGTCCGGGGGGGATTCAGTCCAACGCGTATACCTCCGTACCGCCGTTGGCTCGCTCCTGTATGGGGGCGCTTCCGTTCCGGACCGCTGTTGATCGCTATGCTTTTCTGCGGGGTCGTATCCGCGGCTCCCATCGTGGAATTCCAAGTCAATAGTCTGGGGACGTCACAAGACTTCGAGATCTCCTATGTCGTTTCGGGTTTTGCGTTCCAGGCTAACCAGGCGCTCGATATCGAATTCGCTCCGTCACTTTACGCCAATCTCACCAATGCTTCCGCCGGAAGCGGCTTCAGCGTCATCGTGTTCCAGCCGAACAGCCCACCGGGCGTTCCCGGCGACTACACCGCCCTCGCGCTGCACGATAATCCGTCTTTGTCCCAGGCATTCACCGTGGATGTCACTTTCCTGGGTCCCGTAATGCCCGGTTCGCAACCTTTCTCGATCGACCAGTTCGACAGCACCGGCGCATTTGTATCTACCGTCTCATCCGGAGTTACCACCAACCAGGTTCCGCAGTCCGTTACACCTGAGCCGGGCACTCCATTTCTAGTGGCGCTTGGCCTTGTGTTGTGCACTTTGGCCGGCGTCGGGAAGCGGCGCCACCGGCCCGACTGACCGGCATGTAAATCTGTGATTCGCTCTACTCAATAGCAGTTTTCTTTGCAACATAGTGAGGTCTTTATGCGGTACGTGCGTCTCGCCATCATTCCTATTTTCTTTTTTGCTGGACTGGCCGCGTCAGGTGGGTCACTGTCGATCGGAAGTTATCAGATTGTCGACTCGCAGCGCGTGACACTTACACAATGGAACGTCACCTACAACGCCGTCCTCCTGAATTCGGGGCCGGCGTTATCGGCCGTTTCGGCCACGGTGAAAAGTCTTGACCCAACCAACATACAAGTGGTTGCCGGACAGGATACCTTAACGTTCTCGCCGGTGCCCGCCAACAGCCCCGTCGCAAGTCAGAACACTTTCACTATATTGGTGAATCGCAGTATTCCGTTCGACTCCTCGAAGCTGCAGTGGACGTTTCAAACATCCGGACCCGTTGCGAACGCCGGCCCCAACCAGACCGTGCACTTGGGCTCCACGGTGACTCTGAACGGCGCCGGTTCGATTGATTCCGGAGGCGGACAACTCACCTTTGCGTGGCAGTTCCTTTCGGTCCCGCCCGGCAGCACGGCGGCGCTTGCGAATGCCACGAGCGTTTCGCCGAGCTTTCTCGCGGATTTTCCCGGCACGTACCTGGTCAGTCTGACGGTCAGCAACGGCGCCGCGAGCAGCAGCGCCACCGTGCAGATCAGTACCGCAAATACTTCACCCGTCGCCAACGCCGGACCCGCACTGACCGCCGGCGTAGGCTCCAAAGTCGTGCTAAACGGAGGAAAATCATACGATGTCGACGGCGATGCCCTGACATACGCCTGGGCGTTCGCGTCCGTTCCCCAGGGCAGCGTCGCAGCACTCAGCGGCCCCGCTACCGTTTCACCCTCGTTTACGGTAGACAAACCGGGCACGTACCTCGTGCAGTTAGTCGTCACCGATACAAAAGCCGGTAGCGGCGCGGCAACCGTTTCGATCAGCACCCTAAACTCCCCGCCCGTGGCTAACGCCGGGTCCACTCAGGTCGTCAAGCCTGGAGCAACGGTTCAGTTGAATGGAACAGGATCGACGGACGCTGACGGTGACACCCTTACGTATAAGTGGTCTCTGATCGCGGTGCCAAGTGGCAGTACGGCTGCGCTAAGCAGTTCAACCGCCATTTCGCCGTCCTTCGTTGCGGACAAGGCCGGTACGTACACCGCACAGTTGATTGTCAATGACGGCAAAGCCGACAGTGCGCCCGCGACGGTACCCATCAGCACGGGGACAGTTCTAGCTCCCACGGCGAACGCCGGTCTCGATCAGGCTGTCGCGGTGAATTCATCTGTAAATCTTAAGGGCAGCGGCTCCGACCCGCAGAGTTTGCCTCTCACATATCGTTGGTCCTTTGCGAGCAAACCGGCCGGCAGTACCGCCACATTTTCCAATCCCGGAGTTTCCAACCCCAGCTTCGTCGTCGACCGCGCGGGAACGTATGAGGCCCAACTAATCGTCAATAACGGCACCCTCAACAGCGTTCCATCGGTCGTCACGATTACAACGGCCAATACTCAGCCGGTCGCCTTTACCGGCGCGGACCACAATGTCCGCGTCGGCGACACGGTGCACTTGGATGGCAGTAACTCATCCGATGCCGATGGTGATGCGCTGACTTATGCGTGGGCTTTCATCTACCGCCCGCCGGGCAGCACCGCCGTGCTAAGCGGTGCGACCACCGCCGTTCCGAGCTTTATCGCGGATGTACCTGGTCTCTACCTCGTCCAGCTCATCGTTAGCGACGGTATAACGCCGAGCGTCCCTGTAGTCGTCCGCACTAACGCGGTCAGCAGCATAACCTTGACGCCGAACCCGCTTACCATGGGCCTGTCCGGCACCGCCACTCTGACGGTCACGTTGCCAACCGCGGCAGGTCCCGGCGGACAGACCATCGGTCTTGCGAGCAATAACCCTGCAGTCGCGACGGTACCGTCTTCCGTGATGGTTCCGGAAGACGATACGACGGCGAGCTTCAAAGTCACTCCGTTGAGCACAGGGACCGCGGGTATTGTCGCGACCGCCGCCGGCTACGTGCCTGGAACGGCATCGGTCGTCGTTGTGACTCCGGCGATCAGCATTACACTCGCGGCCAATATCGGCTTGAACCGAACCGTCAACGGCACTCTCACTCTCAACGTGCCGGCGCCCGATGGTGGCGCGCAGGTGACTCTGTCAGCCTCAAAATCGGGAATCGTAGACATTACCCCGGCTACCGTGTCAATCGCGGCGGGAACCACCACCGGAACCTTCAGTGTCACGGGATCAACCGTTGGCATCACAGTCATCACGGCTAGTTTACAAGGGTTCGCTGCTGGCTCGGCAAACGTCAACGTAAGCAACCTCGGACAAATAACTCTACCTAGCCAGCTCACTATCTCGCCGAATCAGTCTGTGGCGTACCCGGTCACATTGGTTACTCCGGCCCCGGCCGGCGGCGTGACCGTAACGCTGTCTATCGCCGATTCCAGCAAGGCTACCCTCAGTACGAGCACTGTTACGATCGCGGCCGGAGCAAAAGCTCCTGCCACGCAGCCGCAAATTACGGGCGTGACCTTTGGAACCACGACGATAACCGCATCGGCTCCAGGTTTCATGGGCGACACCGGCGCTGTAACGGTAGCGGCTACGCTGTCATTCAGCCCGAATAACCTAACGCTTGGCCAGGGGGCCGTCCATGACGTGACGCTCACCCTGTCCGGCGCCGCTCCTTCGCCCGGCGGTCTGACTGTAAATCTAAGCTCAAGCAATACTGGTGTGGCC
>JAICMB010000610.1 GCA_025929455.1 Bryobacteraceae bacterium
CGCAGGCTGAAAGCCTGCCCCACGTCGGAGCGTCGGCGCGGGAGTTCCTCAAAAGACCCACAGGCGTGGACGCCTGCCCCACATTGCTTCCATGAAATTGCGCGCTGGTAGGCGTTGAGAGCCACGCAGCGGAGACTGGCTGCCCCAGTCCGCAGTGTAGTCGCAACATGCCGGTACCGATTTCGGCTGCAACCCGGGCATGGGCAGCCGGCAAGACCGGCCGCCCCCACCGAAATCTGCGCGGGCCTGGGGCATTGTGAGGTCGTGTAACTAAGAAGCATGGCCGCATCCGGTTTCCTCGCGTGCGTGTTCCACCTATGTAGATTGCTACTTTAAAGAGCGCTACAATCGCGGCTATGCCGGCCGACGTGAAACTGACGCACACTTCGGCGCTCATTTTGCAAACGCTGAGCGCGGGCTATCGTTACGGGTTCGACATCATGGAGGCAACCGGATTGCCGAGCGGCACCGTGTATCCGGCCCTGCGCCGCCTGGAGCGGTCGCGCCTGGTCGAATCCAAATGGGAAAAAGAGAAAACCGCAGTGGCCGAGCAGCGCCCGGTGCGCAAATACTATAAGCTCACGCGTGCGGGCGAACAGGCCCGTGCGCAAGCACTGCAGCGCTACCGCATGCTGGAGCAGATGACTCCAGCCGCGCCGCGAGGACGCTAAGGAGGGCCGCATGGCGTTTCCATCGCTGGTCCCGAGTGTCGAAACGCAGTGCCGCTGGCTGGTTCGCATCGCGAGCCTGCTGGTCCCACGGCACGTGCGCGGCGAATGGCGCGCCGAGTGGGAAGCCGAACTCAGCAGCGCGATGCTGGTAGCGACGCCCGCGCAAGTACGCATGTGGGCGCGCGGCTCCCTGGCCGACGCAGCGTGGCATCGTTTCAACCGCGACGACCTCGATACGTCCGTCTCGGAACTGGTGCGCAAGCCGGGCTTTTGCATTGCGGCTTTGCTCGCAGGCTTCGCGCTCATTGCAGCGCTGAGCGGATGGTTCCCGCGCACCCGCGACATTTTGATGCCGCTGCCCTATAACGCACCCGGGCGGGTCGCGGTCGTTTCCGAACGCCGCGCATCGCTGTCAATGCGATCCGGTGTCGCACCGGCGCTGGCGGCGCGCTGGTCGTATCAAGGACAAGGTATCGCAGCAGCCGCCACGTACCGGTGGCAGCGCAGCCACCTGGCCGACGGCCGCTCCGTTATCGCAGCGCGCGTGAGCCCTGCGTTCTTTTCCGTTCTCGGTGTGCCGCTGCGGCGGCCCGCCCGGCCGCAAACCGTCCTGCTCAGTCATGATTTCTGGACGCGCTACTGCGGCGCAGACCGTGCGGTCGTCGGACATGTGCTTCCTGTCGGCGCCACGCGGTATCGCATCGCCGGCGTGCTTCCGCGCCGCTTTTGGTTCCTGTCGCGCGACGTGCAACTATGGGAAGTCATTTCCGAACAGGACGCCGAAGTTGAGCCGGGCAGCACGGGTATGGTGGTACGACTGCTGCCGCGCGCTGCCCCGGAAGCCGTCGCGGCCAGTTTCGAAAAGCTCGCGGCGACGCCGTTCTATAAACCCACGGTCGATGTGGCGCCGCTCGAGCAACGCGTTCGCACACCGCTCGATTCGTTTGCCCTCGGATTGATCATGGCGCTCGCCGTGGTACTCGCGCCGCGCCTTGCGCGCTGGCATTCGGTGCCTGCGCGGACGTGGCGAAACCGGGCGTTTGTCGCCCAGGCCGCGTTCTTCGGCTTGAAAACGCTGCTTGCGATCGGAATCGTCCTGCTCGCGGGTCTCGAATTTACGCCCGCCACCGCCATCACGATGACCGGCGGCACGGACCTGCTCACGGAACCGCTCACTACGTGGTTGTACCTGATGGGTTCGCTCGGCGCGCTCACCTGGTCCATTTACGACAGCCGTTTGCGGTGCCGTGTTTGTCTGAGCCGCCTCGGCCTTCCCGCGCACGTAGGCTGCCCGGGATGCTTGTTGCTCGACTGGGCGGGGACGGAGATGGTGTGCACGCACGGACATGGCATGCTGCATGTTGCGGAGATGCCCTCCAGTTGGACGGAATCGGCCACTTGGACGCATCTCGATGAATCGTGGCAGGAGTTGTTCGCGCGCTAGGTTATGCGTGCGTATCCGAAGCGGTAAAGTGCAGTTCGATCCAAGGCCCGGTTAATACCAGCCGGTGACGCCCCTGCGCGATCTCGTTCATGCGGGCCACCCCAGCGTTGACCTTGCGGTGTTCCTCCGCCACCCACGCCGGAACGGCCGGCAACGGTAGAGTCAGCAGTTCGGAGTTGAGCGCGCCTTCCCGCCGGAACCCGTGGCGAATGACGAGATCGTTCAAATTGGCGCTGTTGTACCCGTATAGATACGGAAACGCGAGCAGATTGTTGTACCCCATAGCCTTCAGCGCGAACTCCGCCGCGGCCGATTGCGTTTCAAACAGACCGGAATCGTGCAGCAGGCTTTCGCACCAATCGTAGAAGGCCGCGTTTGGGGTGCGCACCACCAGCAACCCGCGCTCGCGCAGCACCCGGCGCGCCTCATCGAGAAGGGGCGAAGGATCGGGTACCTGCTCAAAGCAGTTCCAAATGAAAACGCCATCGAAGGTCTCATCCGCGAAGCCGCAGTCCTCAAGGGGCCGGCTTTGTACGCGAAAGCCGCGCGACCTCGCATAAGCGGAGGTGTCTTTTCCGATGTCGACTCCGTCGGCACGCCAGCCCCACTCGCGCGCCGTTTCGAGGAACGCGCCCAGGTGACTGCCGATCTCCAGGATGCACGCATCAGGTCGAAGGAGCGCCCGGTACGGGTCGCTCTTGGCGCGGAACGCCTGAGCGTAGCGCGGAAAC
>JAICMB010000228.1 GCA_025929455.1 Bryobacteraceae bacterium
CAGTTTAGTATTCGTTCGGCGCGCGAGGGGATCACGCCGTGAGGATTGCGGGCATCAGCGGCAGGGCGGGTCTCCAGACCCGCCCTTGGCCGCGGGTTTCCAGACCCGCTGCCCGGAACGCCACCCTTCGAGGGAGGCGCGCGTGAGTTTTTCTAATCTAAGCGAGCGTGACCGGCGCGCGCTGATGCTGCTGGCGGGGGCGCTCGTCGTCATCGGCGCGATTTACTGGTTCACGTCGCCGCCATCCACTACAGCACCCGTCGCGGCTACGACGGAGTCGGTGGATCGGCTGGAGCAGCGCCTCGCGAAGATGCGGCAGGCCGCTGCGACCGTGCCCGCGAAAGAACAGATTCTGAAACAGGTGAACGGCGAGCTCGCGCAACGCGAAAAGGGTCTCATTCAGGCTGACACCGCGGCGCAGGCCGAAGCGCGCCTGGTGCAAATCCTGCGCGAGGTCGCGAAGAACCAGCAGCCGCCCATCGACATCCGCCAGATCGAGCAGGGTCCCGTGAAGCCTTACGGCGACGCGTACGGCGCGATTTCGGTATCGATCACGATGGACTGCCGCACGGATCAGTTGACCAATTTCATGGCATTTCTCACCGCGCAGCCGGAGCTGATCGCGACCGAAGAGATGCGCATCGGAGCGGCGAATCCCAAGGTGAAAACGATGCCGGTACGGCTCACCGTCGCGGGCCTGGTTGCCAAGAAACTGGTGCCGCAGAAGAAAGGGATCACGCTGCTGTGAAGCGCACGCTGATCGCCATGAACTTGGCGCTGCTGGCGGGAGTTTGCCTGCTGACGTGGTATTTGCGCGCGCAGTGGACGGAGGAAGAGCAGCGCGAAGCGAAAATCATGCGCGCGTCCATACCCGCGGCGAAATTGCCCGCGCCTCCGCCGCTGCGCAAAGTGGGGCCGCTCGCCGCCACCGAGTATGTCGACTTCGCCGCGAAAACGCTGTTCGTGAAGGATCGCAATCCGACGCCGATCCCCGATCCTCCGCCCGCTCCGCCTCCGCCGAAGCCCATGCCGCCGCTGCCGGTGGCGCACGGCGTGATGTTTCTGGGCGATCTGCCGCCCGCCATTGTACTGAGCGAAGGAAAAGGCGCACAAAAAAGCTACCGGGCGGGCGATCGCGTCGGCGATTTCAAGCTCGTATCCGTCAATAACAGGGAAGTGGTTTTCGATTGGGACGGCAAGGAAGTGCGGCGCGCGATTTCGGACTTGATGAGCAAGGACCTGACGCCCGCGCCGGATACGACTCCGCCGCCCAAGACCGCCGCGGCCGCGCCGCAGAAGCCGACGACGAGTCTGTCGTCGAACAAGAGCGGTCCGGGCGACGACGTCGGCGGCGGTGTGCGCTCGTGTGTGCCGGGAGATGCGGCTCCGTCGGGAGCGGTGGTGGATGGATGGAAAAAGACCATGACCACCACGCCGTTCGGCAGCACGTGTAAGTGGGAACACGCGCGGTAGGACAGGCAGTCTTTGCTGCCCGTCTCAGGAAATAGAAAGAGATTCGACCAATGACGAAGCTTGTGTTGTGCCTGTTTTTAGGAGCCGCGGTTTTTGCGGCCGAGAGCATACCCGCCGGCGCGAAGGAAACCGCGCCGGGCGTCTATCATTACACCGACGCGCAGGGCAAGAAATGGATCTACCGCCGCACGCCGTTCGGCATCAGCAAGGGCGAGGACCGCAGCGTCGATACGGAAAAAGTGCAAGCCGCCGAGGACGCCGACTACAAACTGATCACGGTGACGGACCTCGGCGATAAGATCCACTTCGAGCGCCAGACGCCGTTCTCCACCACCAAGTGGACCAAAGCCAAGAGTGAGCTGACCGAATACGAAAAGAAAGTGGTGGCGAGCAAGCAGAGCGCCGCCCCGCCGCCCGCCAGTTCCGCGCCTGCCGCTAAACCGGACACCACCGCGGCGGGGCACTGACGATGCGGATCGTCATACTCGGCGCGGCGCTGGCGCTCGCGCTTGCGTCGCTCGCACCGGCGCAGTCGCTCGGGCCCGCACCCGGATTTCCGAGGCCCCTGCCGCCGCCCACGCCACCGCAACAACAGCCGGCTCCCGCACAGCAGCCCGCCAAGACTCCGCAGCAGCACAACCAAACGGCAACGCCCGCGCAGCCGTCGCAGCAGGTCGTCTACGGCGGACTCACGCTGAACAACGCGTCGCTGGTCGAAGTGATCGACATGCTGGCGCGGCAGCTTCACATCAACTACATCCTCGACCCGCGCGTGAAAGGCGGCGTCATCCTCAATACCTTCGGCGAGACCAAAAACATCGACCCGCGCTCGCTGCTCGAAGCCATCCTGCGCATCAACGGTTTTGGCATGGTGAAGCAGGGCGACCTGTACCGCATCGTGCCGCTGTCGGACATTTCGCACCTGCCGATTCCGCCGCAATCGGTCACCGATCCGAACAAGATCAAGGAAGACGACGCCACCATGCTGGACCTCGTGTTCCTGAAGTTCACGACCGCGGACGAGCTGGCGAAGGTGCTGGAGCCCTTCATCGGCGAGAACGCGCGCATGTATTCCTACGGGCCCGCCAACCTGCTCATGATCCTCGACAGCTACCGCAAC
Source organism: Bryobacteraceae bacterium (assembly GCA_025929455.1). The sequence goes on from JAICMB010000228.1 coordinate 2,594, forward strand.
ATGAAGCGCACCATGGAACTGATCGCGATGTTCGACAACGAGACCATGACGAACCAGCGCGTGCGTGTCTTCGACGTGAAGAACGGGCGGCCGACCGATCTGGCGAAGGAGTTGGAAACGATTGCGAAAGGCATATCGCTGAGCGATAAGAACTCGCCGCTCAAATTCATTCCGATCGACCGCATTAACGAGATCATCGCGGTAGCATCGAACCCCGGCGCGTTTACGCAAATTGAGAAGTGGCTGAAGCAGCTCGATGTTCCGGTGAAGATCACGGCAGGCGCGGTGGACAACTATGTCTATCGCGTGAAGTACGGGCAAGCCATGATGCTGGCGATGGCGTTGAACGCGCTGTACGGCTACGGCGGCGGCTATGGCTACGGCGGCATGGGTGGAATGTACGGCGGTGGCATGGGCGGAATGTACGGCGGCATGGGCGGAGGAGGAATGTATGGCGGGGGTATGTATGGCGGGGGTATGTATGGCGGGGGCGGGGGCATGTATGGCGGCGGCATGGGCGCGTATGGCGGCATGCGCCCCGGCGCGTACGGAGCGGGCGGGATGGGCTACCCCGGTGCATATGGCGGCGGCATGGGTTATGGCGCGCGGGCGTACAACACTCCGACCGCGCAGACCGCAACCGGGAACCCCAACGCTATCCCGCCCGGAACCGTGGTGCCGCCGAGCACGCCGGGCACGCCGTACGGCGGCGATCTCACGGGCCAATATCTCGGCATGGGCGAATACGGCGGTCAGTACAACGGCCCGCGCATCGTGCCGAACCCGTTCAGTAACAGCCTCATGATTCAGGGCACGCCGCAGCAGTACGAGCAGATCGTGAAAGTGCTGCGGGAGATGGACCTGCCGCCACGCCAGGTATTGATCAACGCGAAAATTTTCGAGATCGACCTGACGCACGGTCTTGCGAGCAGCGTGTCGGCGATCCTGCAGGATAACGCCGGCAAGAACGGCTCACATCATCTGGCAGCGAGCCTCGCGCAGGATGCCACCAACCTGACGGAAGGCTTCATGGTACGGCAAGCCAAGGAGCTGCTGACAGCGCTCAGCCTGAAAGAGGATGCGAGCAAAGTTAAGGTCATCTCGGAGCCGAGCATCATCGCGACCGACAGCATTCCGGCGATGATCAATGTGGGCGTGGAGGTGCCGACGCTGACGGCGCAAGCCGTGACGGGTGTGCAACAGGGCGGCAATTCGTTGTTCGCCAATACCATCTCGAACCGCGATACCGGCGTGACGCTGAACATCACGGCGCAGGTGAATCCGAGCGGCATCGTGACCATGATCATCAATCAGGAGGTCAGCACCGCGCAGCAGACCAGCGTTTCGAATATCGATTCCCCCTCCTTCTCGAAGCGCCAGGTGCAGACGCAGGTCACGGTGCAGGACGGGGATACGTTCGCGATCGGCGGCATTATTGACGAGCGCGACAACATGACGACCGGCGGCATCCCGGTGCTTAATCGTCTGCCGATCATCGGCGCGGCGTTCGGATCGCGAAGCTATAGCAAGTCACGCACGGAGCTCATCATCTTCTTTACGCCGCGGGTGATCTACGACACCAACGTCGTTACGGAAGCGGGTGAAGAACTACTGCAGCGCATGAAGCACGTCTCGAAGCTGGTAAAGGACTAGATTTGCTGTCCCAGTCAGAACGCAACCATCCGCTTGCAGCGCAGGCTCAGCGTGGGGCAGGTTGTCAACCTGCGGCCGATTGTCAATCGGCCTCGTCCGCCGCCGTACGCTCGCAAAGGCCATTCCCTGTGGCTAGACCCGCTCAAACGACTGGGACAGCTTACTAGATTTGCAAAACCTACTTCAACTGCTTCAGATTGCGCGTAGGGCGGGCGTCCACGCCTGCGCCGGACCTCCAGATCCGGCTCTTCGGCAATAAGCGCTGAGCAGCCGGTCCGCAATCGCTCGCATCGGACGAGGCGGGTTTGCCAACCCGCCGCAGGTTGACAACCTGCCCACGGGGCTATTGAACAACTCCCATTAAGAATGCTTCAGGGGCGCGCCCGCGTGGCGACGCTCAGGACAGCATTGCTGCCGTTCAATGCAGAATTGCACCGTTTACTGCAATGGGTTGCGATTTGATGCGCGGCATGCTGTAATCCAATGCTTGAACGGGGTCTGCACTAAGGGCCGTATGCGGTTCCGAAGTGTAATTTCTTCTTGACTTGCTGCAACTTGGATGATATTCATATTTTGACTGCGTCCCCGGACAAAGGCGGCATTCGTAAATACGCATGAATCCCGCGAGCATATCGACTTGCGAGCACGACTCGCGAGCGGCACTAAAAAAGAAGAGAAGTTTCGGCGAATTGAGCTGATTGGAGACGATGAGAAACACTCAGGCGAGTGAAGCGGCAGGAGGCGGCACGACACCGGCTACTGCTTGACCCGCATTGGGGCGCCGCGGCAGCGCGAGCGCGCGACTAGCTGAGGCATTGATCATTATCTTCATGAGGAAATATCCTTCGAGGCTCAGGTTGGCAAAGAGAACTTCCATCAATTCACAATTAGACAATTCTCAGAAGGAGAAGGAAATGGCAGATTTTCGCAAATGGCTTATCGCGTTTGCGGGCGCCGCGCTGATTTTGGGCGGCACCTCCGTAAACGCGCAGTCTATTAGCGGCTCCACCCCGTTCGTCTGTTCGGCGTCCGGGATTGGCGCACTTCCGCCGACAGTTCGCGCGGAAGGACAGACTGAACTGGTCGGCGATGTCGTGCTGAACTGCACCGGCGGTACGCCGACGGCAGCGGGCGCGACGATTCCGACCTACAACGTTCAGGTCTTTTTGAATACCAACATCACCAGCAGGGTGATTAACACGAGCAGCGGCTTGACCGAAGCGTTGCTCATGATCGACGAGCCGAATCCGACGACCGCGAATCCGACGGCCGCGAAGACGATCAGTACGATCACCGGACAGACCCTGTGCGGAGCGAGCCCCGGCCTGTTAGGCACGGTTGGTCCGAGCACTAACTTACCGTCAACCTACGTCAGCCCCTATAACGGCGGTTGCAACGTGTGGGAGGGCCAGATTCAATCGACGGGTGGAACGGGTTCCAACTCCGTCGTGTGGCTCGGTGTGCCGATCGATGCTCCCGGCACCTTGACAACTCGTATCGTCCGCATCACCAACGTCCGTGCGAACGCCGCGTCTCTGGGCGTCTCTTCGACGTTCATCCCGACGCAGCTCTTTGAACTGCTCTCGATCACGGGCGCTTCAAACTCGATCACGACGCCGCAGTCGATCTCGATCACGAATCCTCAGTTCACGGTCGGCTTCATCCTGCCTGGGTTGACGACCTCCGTCGGCAC
>JAICMB010000336.1 GCA_025929455.1 Bryobacteraceae bacterium
GGGAACGAAAAAGCCCGACACCGACTTGGCTTGGGAAGTGGTGCGGCTGTGCATCGAAAAGGGCGTGCTGATGTTCGCGCCCGTTGGCGTGGGCGGCGGCACCGTGAAGATTGCGCCGCCGCTGGTAATCACTGAAGAGGCCATTCTCGAAAGCACCGGCGTGCTCGAGGAGGCATTCAATCAGGCGACCGGCGCACAGCAGGCCACGGCGGGTTGATGGACGTCCTGATCGCAGGCGGCGGCATGATCACCGAGGATCAGGTGCTGCCGTCGTTCTACCAACTGCAGCGCGCGGGTATCGTCGGCGAGATCTCGGTGTGCGCGCGGCGCGAAAGCACGCTCGCGGCGCTGCACGATTCCGCGAGGCTGCGCGAGGCGTTTCCCGGACAATCGTTTCGCGCGGTTGCGGCCAGCTATGAGCATGCGATTCCGGCGCTCGCGCCGCGCAATCTGGTGTTCATGGCATTGCCGGATCAGACGCACTTCGATGCGGTCATGACCGCGCTGCGGCACGATCAACATGTGATCGCGGTGAAGCCGCTGGTGCTGCGTGTAGAGGACTCCGTGCGCATCGAAGAGGAAGCGCGCCGGCGCGGGCTGTTTGTCGGCATCGAATATCACAAGCGCTTCGACGATCGCAGTTTGATGGCGCGCCGCCGCTATCGCGCGGGCAGCTTCGGCGACTTCCGGTTGGGAACCGCGTGCCTGATGGAGAAGTGGTATTACCGTCACTCCAATTTTCAGAACTGGTTCACGGCGGAGAACTCCGACGCGTTCACATACATCGGGTGCCACTACGTCGATCTGGTTCATTTCATCACGGGCCTGCTGCCGGCGGCGGTGAGTGTGTACGGATTGCGCGACAAACTGCCGAACGGCCGCGAAGGATTTCTGTGGACCGACGCGCGCGTGATCTGGAACAACGGCGCATGTCTGAACGTGCAGAACTCGCTGTCATTTCCGGACGCGGGCCCCGGCACCAACACGCAGGGCATGACGCTCTACTGCGCGCAAGGCGATCGTGGTGGAATGCTGAGCCATTCCGATCAGTACCGCGGCATTGCGTACGCCTACGTTGACCAGCCCACCGCGGCCGGCGCAACGATGTACACGGAGCCGAGCGCCGATTACTTCCAGTATCTCGACCTGGGCGGGCCCGGGCTGACGGCCGTGGGCTACGGCTATCGCTCGATCGAAGCACTGCTGCGCGGAGCGATGCGCGTTGAAGCGGCGTCCGACCACGAGCGCGAATTGCGCGCCATCGACGACCAGGGTCTCATCGCGACGCCGGCCAACAGCCGCTACAACGAAGCCGTCATTGAAGCGGCGCGGCGCTCCATCCTGAATAATGGTGAATTGGTGGAGGTGTCGGCCCACCAGCACCCTTATGGAAAAGCGCAAACTCGGCAATAGCGATCTGCTCATCACTCCCGTCGGCATCGGCGCGTGGGCGATGGGGGGCGGCGGCTGGAAGTTCGGCTGGGGTCCGCAGGATGACGACGAGTCCATCCGTGCCATTCACGCCGCGCTCGACGCGGGCTTGAACTGGATCGACACCGCGGCCATTTACGGTCTCGGGCATTCCGAAGAGGTGGTGGCGCGCGCACTCGCGGGCCGTTCCAACAAGCCGTACGTGTTTACGAAATGCGAGCGCGTGTGGAACGAAAAACGCGAGATCAGCGGCAGCCTGAAGCGCGATTCGATCCAGCGCGAAATCGAGGCGAGCCTGCGGCGGCTGCAGGTGGATACTGTCGATTTGTACCAGATTCACTGGCCGGAGCTGGATAGCGATATCGAGGAGGGCTGGAGCGCGCTGGCGGATTTGCAACGGCAGGGTAAGGTGCGTTGGATCGGCGTTTCGAATTTCAACGTGCAGCAGATGGAGCGGTGCATGCGCATCGCGCCGGTGACGTCACTGCAGCCGCCGTATTCCCTGCTCGCGCGCGGCATCGAGCAGGAGATTCTTCCGTACACCGCGGCGCACAACATCGGCGTGATTGTGTATTCGCCGATGAAGAGCGGTCTGCTGACGGGCGCGATGACGCGGGAGCGCATCGCGGCGATGCCCGAAGATGACCACCGCAAGCGGCGGCCGGAGTTTCAGGAACCGCAGCTATCGCGCAATCTGGAACTCGCGGCGAAACTGAAAGAGATCGGCGCACGGCACGGGCGGACAGCGGGCGAGGTGGCCATCGCGTGGACGCTGCGCCGCCCAGAGGTGACCGCCACGATTGTCGGCATGCGCAACGCCAAGCAGGTGGAGGGTGTAATCGGCGCCGCGGAGTTCCGGTTGAGTCCGGCAGAGATCGCTGAAATCGAGGCCCCATGACAGTTGCCGTGGGGCGGGCAGTCGTGCTGCCTGCCCGTTCTCTCGGACGCGTGCTTGTTTTGCTGCTGCTCGGCGCTCTCGCCCTGCAAGCCTCCGGCCCGGGCTTCCGCTCTCCTGCGCGCCTCGAAGAGCACTACCGCAAACACGGGCACGAATTCGGCGGCATCAGCAAGCACGAGTACCTGCGGCTGGCGCAAACCTTGCGCGACGAACCGGTGGGCGGCCCGATTCTGGAAGTGCGCCGCGACAACGGCCAGTTCAGCCGCTTCGACAAGCGGCACGGCTACTTCGGCGCGTACAATGCCGACGGCACCATTCGCACCTTCTTCATTCCTGTCAATGGGGAGCGCTACTTCCGGCGGCAGGCGCGGCAGCGATGACTGACGACGAACTGAAAACGTATCTCGCCGACAACGGCTACCCGCGGCATGTAGTTGAAGCGGGCCGGCAGGGGCTGGTCGACCGCTATCGCAAATTCGTGGAGCAGGTGGAGCACGGGTACCGGTTGGGCCTTGAAGATTATCGCAACGATCTCGACCTGCGTGGGGTGCTGTCACTGGCGGGACTCGACATGGAGGTGACCGATCTCGACCGGCGCCTGGACGCGATGCTTACCACGCGTGGTGTGCGTGTGTGGGAGACGAACGACGACCAGCCGTTTTGGGACTTCGGCTATCCGAAGAACGCGTCGGGCGAGTTACGCGAGGATTTGGAGGCAGAGGGGTTGTGGGACGAAGCGGCGCCGTAGCGGTTTACCAGACGGTGTTGTCATAGGCCTCCTGCACACGTACATCTGCCGAGATGAGAGGCGCGCGTCCGTTGGCGCGAGCGTGAGCCACAATGACGCGATCGAACGGGTCGCGCGTCCATCTTTCGTATACCGCACTGCCGAGCACGATATCCGCAAATGGATACGTGCACACGGTCACGGCTAACACACGATGCAACACCGAGTATGCGGCGTCGGCTGGTGCGGTTGTGCGTCCGATCTCGTACAGATATTGGAGCTCGAGCAAAGCCATTGGAGAGATGAGCAGGTCGAAGGAATCGATTGCACGCCGCGCAGCGGAGCTGAGTTTTTGCACGCGGTTGGAAGCTAACCAGACTGCGGTGTGCGTATCCAAATACGCGATCACAGCTCCTTCCAGTCTTCCTCCCAGGCCTGCTGCATCTCTTCGAGAAGCTGCTGCTTCGATCGCCGGTAATCCTCGTCCGTACCGATCAGATAATCATTCGGCTTCAAACGCGACAGCTTCGTGTACGTTTGCTTTTCGGGAATGAGGCTCAATTTCTCGCCCTTGTACGTCAACTCCACGGGCTCACCGCGCAGCGCGGCTTCAAGTGTTTCGAAAAGATGTTTCCGGAACTCGGTGGCCGTAAGCTGCATGTGTACACCTCTCATATACAAGTGTACATGCCGCGATTCAATATTCGCAAACCGCGCTGTGCACCTCGTACACCTTCACCGCTTTTTTCGGTCCGCTCTCGTTATGGCAATCTAAGCAAATGGCGCTCGTCAGCACGAAGCGGTGCCTGGCGGTGCTGTCGGCATGAATGCGGTGGCAGTTCAAGCATGTGACTGCCGACCCGTTCACGACCACCTCGCGCGCGTTCATGTAGACGTGGCGGTCGCCGGCATCGCGCAAATGACACGCCCCGCAAACCGCGACCACCTCTTTCGGGTCCTTCGGATGGAGCGACGAAAACCGGACCAGCTTTTTGTCGCCGGTGTGCTCGCGCGGGACCTGGCCGTGGCAGCGGTCGCAGGTGATGCCGGCCACGGTGAACGTACCCGCCTGTGGGTCGATACCGCTCGTATGGCAACCGGCGCACCGCAGCGCGAATTTGCTGTTATCCCAGCCGCTGCCGTCCGCCGTGCGCAACGCGAAGACGCCGTGGCCGGTCTTCTTCACCTCGCGCGCATGGGCGGCGTTGCTGCCAATGAAGGTGCGACCGTTGTCGCCGGTCCAGATCGTGCGCCCGTGCGGGTTGTTCTGCCAGGCGTCCGCGATCTTCACGCCATGACAAAACAGGCATTCGTCCGCGGACATATATGCGGAGTCCTGCGCCGCGCACGCCGCTGCCGCCAGCAAGGCACAGCAGGCTACGCGCGCTAATCGTCCGCCCGCACCCATCCGTACGCGGCGTTGTCGCGCTGTGCGCCCGACTCGTTGTAGGCGATTTTCAAACGGTCCAGCGTGTCGTTCGGCAGCGGCTTGCGGTTGGTATGTATGTTGAGCCCGTAGATCTTGGCGGCATTCAATCCGAAAATCTTCGCTTTGTCTGTCTTCGTAATCTTGCTGTAACCGAACTTCTCGCACA
>JAICMB010000151.1 GCA_025929455.1 Bryobacteraceae bacterium
AAGAACGATGCCGACGAGAAAGGAAACGAACTGTGCGACCGTCGCACCCCAGGTCCACTGGCCCAACCGACAAGATTTGCGACGACGCGGCCTGAAAAATCGCCGAATCCGCTTCGATTCCGCCATTGAACCACCTCGGCCCTTTGACACGGTTCTTGGTCTCTGCGAGAGCCTTTTTCTCCCGCAACCTTGCCGTCCGCGCTGTCAAGTGAAAGTCAAACAGTCGCGTGCAACTCGCCGCGAGGCCCAGAAACGCCGCTAAGAGGAGGAAGAAGCCCCGGTTGCTGCCAGCGCTGAGAACTTGAGGTCGTGCTTCAAAATGCCTGTCGCAACGAAAGCAATCGATGCTGCCGTAAGTGTCAGTACCAAGTTTACGGCGTTCCCGAGTTGGGATGTGGCATGGCCCTGCCACCGTACATACGATTCATGGGCCGCTCTCGCTTCTTTCGTTCGAGCGACTGCCGTTGCAGCGTTTCCATGTGGCATGGGCGGTATTATGTCACCTCCGCGGCCCCGCTACAATGGCATCGCGCAATGGATGGCAACTACGATGTCATCGTGGTCGGCGGCGGGCCGGCAGGGCTGAGCGCCGCGCTGGTGCTGGGCCGGTCCTGCCGTAGCGTGCTGGTATGCGATGCCGGCGAGCCGCGGAACGAACGGTCGCGCGGACTGCACGGATACCTCACGCGCGACGGCATTCTGCCGGCCGACTTTCTCAGCATCGGGCGCGAGCAACTCGCGCCGTATGGCGTCGACTTCATACCCGAGGGCGTTTCGCATGTCGCGCGCGATGCTGATGGGTTCACGGTGACGCTGGCTTCCGGCGCTCGGCACAGCTCACGCAAGTTGCTGCTCGCGACTGGCGTGCGCGACCACGTGCCGGATATCCCGGGTTTCGCTGAGATGTTCGGGCGCAGCATTCATCATTGCCCGTACTGCGACGGCTGGGAGTGGCGCGGCAAGGCGATGGCCGCTTACGGGAAGCGGTCCGCGGCGTTCGGGCTCGCGCTGTCATTGAAAACCTGGTCGCACGATGTCATGCTGCTGACCGGTGGCCCGGGATTGCTTAGCGCGGCGCAACGGCAGGAGTTGCAGCGCTTCGACATTTCGGTTCGCGAACGGCGGATTGCGCGACTCGAAGGCACGGACCACATGCTCGAACGCGTGGTCTTCGATAACGGCGAGTCGATCGCCCGCGACGCGATCTTTCTAAACACCGGAGCGCAGCAGCAATGCACGATTGCCGCTGGGCTGGGCTGCGTTCTCACGCACAAAGGCGTCGTGAAGACCGGCAACCGGCAGGAGACCAACATACCCGGTCTGTACGTGGCGGGCGACGCGTCGAAAGATGTGCAGATGGTGATCGTGGCCGCTTCCGAGGGCGTCAAAGCGGCTCAGGCGATCAATGAGGAGATGCAGAGGGAAGAGCGGCACGCGCGGGCGATGGCATAGGCCTACTTCTTAGCCATCACCTTCTTACGAATCGAGGCCGCGCCTTTGCCTTTGGGGTCCAGCTCCAGGTACTTGCGATAGGCGTCCCGCGCGGCATCCGTGTCAAGCAGCTTCTCTTCGGCTTCGCCCAGTTTACGGTATGCTTCGGCGAACTGCGGGTTCCAGCGGGTGGCCTCGCGATAGCGGCCCGCGGCGGCTTTGTAGCTGCCCTTCTTGTAGTAAAAGTCGCCGATGCGCACGTCGCGCTCGGCTTCGATAGGATTGAGGGTGTAGGTTTCGCGCGGCTTCAGATCTTCGTCTTCCTCGGGAGGCTCCGCTTCCTTCTGTTGCGCTTGCGGCTGTTGTGCGGGAGGCGGCGTGCGGGACTTTCCCTGCGCGAGGATGACGGCGGCGGTGAGCAGTAGAATCACTGAAAAACGCCGTGTCACAATAAAAGTATAGCCCTCTCCTCCGTGTCCGCCCGCTGCGCCCGCGTGCACCGGCGAGCCGCCTACGAAGTGCCAGCATGGAACTCCGCGAGATAGTTGCGCAACTGCCCACCTTGCCCGGCGTGTACCTGTATAAGGACGAACACGGCACCGTCATTTACGTGGGCAAGGCGAAAAATCTGCGGAGCAGGGTGCGCAGCTATTTCAACGAAGACCGCTTGGCCGATACGAAAACCGGCAGTCTCATCGCGGAGGCGCGCGACGTCGAGTACATCCTGGTCGCGAACGAAAAGGAAGCGCTGGCGCTTGAGAACAACCTGATCAAGCAGTGGAAGCCGCGTTTTAACGTGCTTCTTCGCGACGACAAAACCTATCCGTATATCAAGCTGACCAACGAGAAGTACCCGCGCGTTTACGTCACGCGGCGGCTGTACAAGGACGGATCGACGTATTACGGGCCGTATTTTCCGGGTAATCTGGCATACCGGCTGGTGCATTTCATTCACCGGCATTTTAAGGTGCCTTCGTGCAAAGTGGACCTCAACCGCCGCCACACGCATCCATGCCTGCAGTACCACATACATCGCTGCCTGGGTCCGTGCGTCGAGGGACTCACGACGGACGAGGCCTACGCGCAGGCTGTGCGCAACGTGCGCTTGTTTCTCGAAGGGCGATTGAAAGACCTCGCGGACGATTTGCGCGTGCGTATGGAAACCGCCGCCGTCGATATGCGCTTCGAAGAGGCAGCGAGCCTGCGCGATCTGGTGTCTACGGTCGAGGAACTTGAAGACAAGCAGCGCATCGCCGCGGCCGAGGGCGACAACACCGATATCTTTGCGTATTACGCCGAGCCGCCGCTGGTGGCCGTGAATCTGTTTCACCTGCGCAGCGGCAAGATCGTCGATCGCCGCGAATTCTTTTGGGAAGATCAGCCGGAGTTCGATCCGGCCGAGATGTTCCCTTCGCTCGCGATGCAGCTTTACATGGACCAGCAGTACATTCCGGGCAAGATTCACATGCCCGTGGAACTGGAGGAGCGCGAGGCGCTCGAGGAATTGCTGAGCGAGCGGCGCGGGCGTAAGGTGGAGATCCACACGCCTCAGCGCGGGCAGAAAAAAGCGCTGCTGTCGCTGGTGGAGACCAACGCGCGGCACAGTTTTTACCAGCGCTTCCGCGTGTTGAAACCGTCCTCGAAGGCGATTCAGGAAGCGCTGCAGGACACGCTCAACCTGGTGGAAGCGCCGCGCCGCATCGAGTGCTTCGACATCTCCCACATTCAGGGCACCGACAAGGTGGCCAGCATGGTGGTGTGGGAGGACGGGCGCATGAAGAAGGCGGACTACCGCAAGTTCATCATCCGCACGGTGGCGGGCAACGACGATTTCGCGTCCATGCGCGAGGTGGTGACGCGCCGCTATGCGCGGCTGCAGGAGGAAGGGAAACCGTTCCCCGGGTTGATTCTGATCGACGGCGGTTTGGGACAACTGCACGCCGCCGCCGAGGCGCTGGAAACCATCGGCGTTATCAATCCGCCGCTGGCATCGATTGCGAAACGCGAAGAGATTATCTACGTGCTCGGGCAGGAAGACGAGCCGGTGAAGCTCGATCGCTTCAATCCCGTACTGCACCTGGTGCAGACTGTGCGCGACGAGGCGCACCGTTTTGCCGTCACATTCCACCGTACGCGGCGCAATGCTTCGCGCCTGGTTTCGGAACTGGAGCACGTAGAGGGCGTCGGACCCAAGACAGTACAGAAACTACTGCGCGAATTCGGCAGCGCCGAACGCGTGAAAGCCGCGCCGGACGAGGAACTCACTAAAGCAGTCGGCCCTGCTGCCGCGCGCCGCATTCGGGCCCATTTCGCCGCGCAACAGCTTCAAGTTCTGCCATAATTATCGAACCTAACCGGGCGGAGATGCGTACGTCCGAAGGAAGGAGACACGTATGCGCATTTTCGCAGCGGCGCTGTTCTGCGCCCTGCCGCTGGTTGCGGCCGACCTGAACGGCGTTTGGGAATTTTCCGTTTCCGCGCACGAATTTTCTGCCGCACAGCGCGTCAATCTCGCACAAGAAAACGGGCAGTACACGTTCACGATGTCCGGCAGTAAACTCACGGGCTCGCGGGACGGCGATTCGATTCGCTTCGACTGCACGGAAGGTCAGCGCAAATGCGGAGTGCTGCGCGGAACGGTGATTGGGAACAGCATCAGCGGCGGCGGCGAAATCGAAGGCATTCCGGCAAGTTGGTCCATGCGGAGACCGCTGCCACGTCCCGCGACGGCGCGCCGTTATGAGTTTACGCCGCGCACGTTCTACCGCCAGTTCGCGGCCGCGAAGGACCCTGCGCTACACATCTTCCCCGGCGATACCGTGCACACCTGGACTGTGGATGCGGGCGGCTACGATGCAAACGGCAAGCACCTGGTCTTTGGAGGGAACCCGCTTACGGGGCCGTTTTACATTGAGGGCGCGATGCCCGGCGACAGCCTGACGGTGAAGTTCGTGCGCGTGCGCCTCAACCGCGATACCGCGAGGAGCGGCGAGGGCGTGGTGGCCAGCGCGCTGAACCCGTATTACTTCCGAGACCAGCCGAAAGTGGACAAGTTCGATTCCGAATGGAAGCTGGATCGGGAGAACGGCGTCGCAATATTGAAGAACCCGACGGCGAAGCTGAAGAACTACAAAATTCCGCTGCGGCCAATGATCGGCTGCATCGGTGTCGCACCTCCTGGAAACGAAGCGATGCGCGCGGGCCGGCTGGGCTCGTGGGGCGGCAATCTCGATTACAACCAGATCGGTGAAGGTACGACCGTGTATCTCTCCGTCAACGTGCCGGGCGCGCTGCTATTCGTCGGCGATGGTCACGCGGCGCAGGGCGATGGCGAGTTAACGGGCGATGCGCTTGAAACGTCGATGGACGTGGAGTTCACCGTCGATCTGCAGCAGGGCAGACACGCCGGCGTGCCGCGTTTTGAAAACGCCGAGTACGTCATGATGAGCGGTGTCGGCAACTCGCTGCACGATGCCCTGCAGACGGCCACGACGAGCATGTCCGAGTATTTGGCGCGACAGTATAAGCTCAATCCCGCGGAAGTGGCGATGGTGTTGGGTACGGCGCTGAAATACGATATCGCTGAAGTGGTGGATCCGTCCGTGCACGTAGTTGCGAAGCTGCCGCGAACGGCGCTCGCGGGATTACAGTAGTGGGGCGAAAGGGTCGCGGCATGCGGGTCTGAGTGGTCAACCGTGAGTCGCGTTCAGAACGCTGACAATACTGCCTACCCCACCTTCGTTTCATGAACTTGCGCGCGCGGCAGGCGGCGAGAAAGCCAGCAAGACTGGCCGCTTTACGGTGATACATTGTCAAGCGTGACCAAGATACTGATTGCGGTGGTGGTGTTGGCGATACCCGCTTCGGGGCAGACGTGGCTGAAGGACGCGATGGTGAAGCATTGGAAGACCTCGGGGGAGTTTACGCTGGCGGTGGCTCGGGCGATGCCGGCTGAGAGCTATAACTTCCGGCCGAGTCCCGAGGAGATGAGTTTCGGGCACGTGATGGCGCACATTGCGGCGGCGAACATCGGGGCGTGTTCGGCGGCAAGCGGGCTGGCGCGGCCGGCGACTCCGTCGAAATTGGCCCCGCTGCTGCGCGACGTGAAGAGCGATGTGGATCGCGACACGGCCGTGCAGTTCTTGAGCGATTCGTTCGCGTTTTGTGAGCACGCGATTGATTCGATGCGGCCAGCGCAGTTTGAGGCGGAGGCGGGGCCGTCGAACCGGCGGATGACCGGGTTTGAGTGGTTATGGGCGTACTTCACGCACACGGCGCATCATCGCGGGCAGGCGGAGGTCTACTTGCGGGTGAAGGGGATCAAGCCGCCGGAGTATAGGTTTTAAGCGGGGAGGTGGCGGCTGGCTCGCAACGAGCTCATCCGGCGCATGGTCTTGAACGAGATCTGCGACGATTATGAGAACGTGGACCGGATCATTCTGCCGCACATCGGAGGAAGCTTGGATTCGAGGTTACACGGTCCGAGATTGTGGACGCGCTGGGTGGACTGGTCAATGATGGATTGGCGGAGGCGTAGCTGCTTTCGAGTGGGCCTGCCGAGAAACTTGACGGAATGCCGCCGCTTGATGTTGTCGAGGAGAACGTAGGCGCCTGCCACGTTTATTCTGATTTGCGCTTACGCCACAGAAAATAGCCCGTGATGGTTTTAGCGTCCATGATCTCGTTCGACAAGATCATGCGCTCGACGTCGGTGGCGCGGTACCAGCCGGTTTGGATGCGTTCGTCGTCCATCGGTTCGGCTTCGCCGGCTTTTAAATCCGTCGCGAGAAAGATCGTCATTTTCTCGGCGACGAAGCCGGGGCTGGGGTAGAACTCGATGAGCTTCTTCCAGGTTTTGGCGGCGTAGCCGGTTTCTTCGCGCAACTCGCGTTTGGCGGCTTGCAGCGGCTTTTCGCCCGGATCGAGACGACCGGCGGGCAGCTCCCATAAATATTTGCGCGCGGGGAGGCGGTACTGGCGGACTAGCAGGATGCGCTTCTTCTCGTCGACGGCCATCATGACGGCAGAGCCGGGATGCTGCACGATGGCGCGTTTAATCTCGAAGCCGTCGGGGTCGATGGCAACGTCCTCGGTGACAGTGAACAATTTATTCTTGAGCTTCTCTTGGGAGGAAATGAGTTTCATTTTTTCTTGAGGGCGGCTTGCACTTCGCCGAGCGGCAGCGTGTTGAGCACGTCGGAGGCTTCTAGCCAGGCGCGGCGCGCGGTGACGATGCCGTAGGGCATGTTGGCGCGCAGGCTTTTGGTGTAGTGCGAGTCGGTGTCGATGGCGAATTTGGCTCCGAGCGCTTTAGCGGTGCGCACCATGGCGCTGCTGAGATCGAGGCGCTCGGGGCTGCCGTTGATTTCGAGATAGACGCCGCGGCGCACGGCTTCCTTGACGACGCGCTCGAAGTCGAAGGGGAACGGCTCGCGCTGCAGCAGCACGCGCCCGGTAGGGTGGCCGAGAATGCGCAGGTTCGGCGATTCGAGTGCGCGCAGTAGGCGGTCGGTCATCTCAGGGCCTTCGAGGTTCATGTGGCTGTGCACGCTGCCGATGACGACGTCGAGTTCCGCGAGCGCGTCTTCTTCGATATCCATCGCCCCGTCGCGGCGGATATCGCACTCAAGGCCCGAGAAGACGTGAATGCCGAGCGAGCCATCGCGATTGATCTCGCGCACTCGCGCGGCGAACGCGATGACGCGCGCTTCGTCGAGACCATTGGCCATCGCGATCGCTTTCGAGTGATCGGTGATGGCGATGTATTCGTAACCGAGCTCGCGGGCGGCCTCGGCCATTTCTTCGAGCGGGGCGCGGCCGTCGGTTTCGGTGGTGTGCATGTGGAGATCGCCGCGCATGTCGGCGAGTTCCACCAGTTGCGGCAGGCGACCCTCTTCGGCGGCTTCGATCTCGCCGGTGTTCTCGCGCAACTCCGGGGGGATCCACGCCAGCCCGAGCGCCCGGTACACG
>JAICMB010000021.1 GCA_025929455.1 Bryobacteraceae bacterium
CTCGGCGTGGGCGATGGCGTCTACAACTCCGCCGATCCCCGCTTAGGTACAGCGCCGCATGCATGGTTTTCACTCACCGCGGCCGCTTCCAATTCTCTCGAGCTGCCGCGCCTGCCTGGCAGCCGGCGTGAACTCCTGAATACCTCCCAAGCGTGGGGCGGCGCCGCTTCGTTTCTCACCGGCTTCGATGCCTCGCTCGCCCGCGTTCGTGCGGAGCTGAGCCGCGGGCCGGCCGTGGTACACATTTCCGCCCATGTTATGCAGCCGCCGGGGCGTCCCGGTGACGCCGTGGTGCACCTCGGAATGGATCGGCGGAGGCGCCCCGACATTCTGACGGCCGCCGATATAGCGGCGCTGGACGTGCCAGGCTCCCTTGTTGTGATGGATGGCTGTAGTTCCGGAACCGCCGGCGCACTCACCGGGTCTGGCGTACAGGGCCTGACGCGCGCTTGGCTGATCGCGGGCGCCCGCGCCGTAGTAAGTTCGCGATGGCCCGTTCCCGACGACAGCGGCGAAATGTTCACTCCCTTTTACCGCGGCTTGCGCCACCGTGCGGCCGCTGGAATTTCCGGCGACGCGGTAGCCGCCGCGCTGCACGACGCGCAATTAGAAATGCTCCACTCCGGAACCTGGCGGTCCGATCCGCGATTCTGGTCCGGATTTTATGTTCTGAGCCGGTAGAACCGAAGATAATTAAGCGGACGGAGAGCCGCACATCCAAAAGCTGGATTTCGACAGAGGACGACATGGTAGCTGCTCAACAACTGACAATACAGGGCGTTATGGCCCCAAGCGCTATGCAAGAACAGCCACAGGCGCCGACACAGCAGGCCTCCGGCGCGGCCCCCGAAAACCCCGATCCCGCCGACAGCTCTTCGAATTGGACCGAGCTGGTCAATCGCATCCGCACGGGCGAGCCGTCCGGCATGGAGGACTTATACAACCTCTTCTCGCGCGGCGTGCGGTTCTATTTCTGCCGCCAGCTCGGGAATCAGGAGCTTGACGACAAGGTTCACGACACCTTCGTCATCGTCGTGCAAGCCATTCAACGCGGCGATTTGCGCGACCCGGAGCGGCTCATGGGTTTCGTGCGGACCGTGATTAAGCGGCAGGTAGCTGCCTACATCGATTCGGCCGTGCACAGCCGCCGCGACGAGCTCGACCTCGAACTCGGAACTGCGGTTGCCGATTGCCGCCGCAATCCCGAGCAGAACGCCGCCCTGCGCCAAAAGATGGAAATTATGCGCAAGGTCATGGCCCACCTGAGTGCCCGCGACCGCGAGATCCTGACCCGCTTTTATCTCTACGAACAGCCGCCGGAACAGATCTGCGAGGAGATGGACCTCTCCGATACCCAATTCCGGCTGTTGAAATCCCGCGCCAAGGCCCGTTTCGGCGAGATCGGCCGCCGCAAACTGCAGCAAAAAGGTTTGATACGCTTTTTCGTGAGAGATTCTTCTTCCCCCGAGCACTAAGATTGCAGAACCTTAAGGCGACGGAGGCCAGTGCTCGCCAAAAGGGAGGCATATTATGGGCGAAGGATTACACACACACGTCGCGGAGGACGTGTTGGAAAAGCACGCTCTCGGTCAACTTTCTGAAGCGGAATGCGAACCCGTCGAGGAGCATTTGCTGCTTTGTGGACCCTGCCAGGAGCGTTTCCAGTTTCAACTCGACTTTGTTTCCGCCGCAAAATCGGTCATGCGCGAGAACGAATTGCGTGACAGGCAGCTTGCGCGGCAAACACGTACTAACCCGAAACCGTGGTGGATGGCCATTCCAGCCGCCGCTGCCGCGATGGCGATCGTCGTTGGGGTGGTTTACCAACAGTCGGGCCGCCAGCAGGCACCGCATTCCGCCGAGCTGTCACTGACGGCCATGCGCGGGTCGGAACCTGTGGCGCATCTGCCGGCCGGCTCCTCTCCCGCCATTCTCACCCTGGATGCGTCCACGCTGCCGTTCCGCAACGCGTACGTTATACAGGTGGTAAATTCATCCGGTGCGGAGGTCTACCGCACTGCAGCCACACCGGCGAAGCAGTTCGCCGTCACGATACCGAAAGCGCTCAACCGCGGCGCGTACTGGGTCCGGGTGCTCGATACCGCTCCGGGCAACGAAGTACTGCTCGAATTCGGCTTCGCGGCTGAGTAAGGTTCGTTCGTCTAGTCAGAATCAACGGGCGGGTGCGGTTGGCGCACCCGCTTCGTTTTGTACTCCGTCACTTAGCGCCGCCGGGTTGTATACGTTGCGCGGGTTCCACAGCAGAAAGCCCACATACCGCTCACCCAGCGCGTCCTTTGTCGCCTGAATCTGCGCGTGCACCATGGCTGGTGTGTAGTCCGCTCCAAGATTGAATTCCTGAAGCCAGGGCCGCAATTTCACTCGGCTCGTCGGCACACGGTGCACCGCATCGGGCCATAGCCGGACACGCGCCGCATCGAGCGAAAGTCGCACGACCTCATACGGATGATCCGCGGGTTGTGCGAAGCCCGCAAACCCCTTCGCATAGTGCGACGGATACACCATCGGGCACAGATAATCGAAATACGGCGCCGCATCTTCGATCACCTGCCCAATGCCTAAATCGTCGTGCCGCACCGTCGTCAATCCGAACAAGTCGGCGGAAATCGGGACGCCTGGAAATTGCGCGCGCATATACTCGAAGAATTTGCGCAGTACGGCACGTTTTTCCGGATTGCGGCCGCTCCCAGGGAAGGACATCTCGCTCAGAATGCCATCCGAAGGGAAACGCACGTAATCGAAATTCAACTCATCGAAGCCGTGCTCGTAGACCTCGCGCCCGATCGCGGCATTGTACGCCCAGGCTTCACGCGCGCCCGCATCCACCCAGCTCAAGCCCTTGCGATCCTGCCATAAGGGACCGTCCGGCGTATTCCGGTGCACAGCGTCCCCCGGTCGCGCCGCCGCAAACCGCGGATCTTCGAAAACCGCGATGCGCGCAATGACATAAATCCCTGCTTCGTGCAGACGCGCTGTGAGCACATCGAGATCGCGGATTGCTCGGATAGAGGCGTGCTCGCGGACGACCTCCGGCAGATTGGATTTGTAACCAAGCGTGCCGGTCGAATCCTTAACATCGATCACGACCGCGTTCAGGCCCGCGCCGCGCAGTCGCAGCACTTCCGCGATCCTTGTCGATTCACCCGCCGACCAGAAGCTCAGGTACACGCCCTTGAATACCGGCGGTGGAGGCAGATGATGCGGAACCCGCACGGGATTGCTTGCAAATGCCGGCAGCGCCAGAAACGCGAGGACCGCAATTGGAGCGTTCACTTGCGCCCGTACCGCCCCATGTAGCGCGCCTCTTCGAGCACGTGGCCGCGGATCGCGTCGTCAAACGCCTGCCGCTTGGCGCCCGCATGTAACGCAAGCCGCACATCCAGCGCGAATAAAACAAATTCGTAGCGGTGCGTGCCGTGGCCCCGAGGCGGGCAGGGTCCGCGGTAATCGGTGGTTCCGAAGCCGTTCGTGCCGCTCTCGGCGCCTCCCGCCGGCCTGTATCCCTCGACGAGGGCATGCGCCGCCGGCGCGACGTCGTACAAAATCCAATGCGTGAAGGTTCCGGACGGCGCGTCCGGATCTTCGATAATGAGCGCGAAGCTCTTCGCGCCCGGCGGAGCGCCGCTCCACTGAATCTCCGGCGAAACATCCGCCCCGTCGCAAGTGAACCGCGCCGGAATCGCCGCGCCGTTTCCAAACGCGCCGATCGTGAGTTGTAATGCCATGACAAGTAGCACTGTTCCCAGCGCCAGTCTATCAAACATTCAAATTTATGTCTGTCACTTTTCGTAATGCTTTTTGCGCTTGTCTAAGTGCAGCGCGACTGTACCGCGTAGTTCGGTCCCGCTGACTACCTACAAGACCGCATCGCGGAGGATGACTCATGACTTACATATTCAGAGGACGTTTGTGTGGCTACATCTGTGCGCAGTGCCCCGAACCGCTCGCGGGTATCGTCGTCCGGCTGTATCGTAGCCGTACCGATCAGAATGTCACGGCACTTGCTACCGCGTCTGCCAAAGACACGTTCGCTATCTTGACCGGCGAGCAGGTTAAGGCAAAAGCGGGTTCGCTTCTCGCGGAAACCACCGTGGATGACAACGGTAATTTTACGTTCGAACTGGCGGACAAGCTGCCCTACAACGGCGAAGCGTTCGAGATAGATGTCTACTGCGGAACGGTGCCGCACTTGAAACCGGGACCGAAGCCGCCGGCGCCCGTGCAGGCCTCCGTCACCACCCTACAGCCCGCCTGGAAACGCTCGGAGAATCAGGCTGTCGCCGTTTGGGAATACTGCATTCCAACCCGCTACTGGTGTCTGATCCGCGGACGTCTGGGAGCCTGGACCATTTGCGGCATGGTGCGCGATTGCAAAACCAAAGCGCCCATCGCGAACGTGCGTGTGCTCGCATTCGACGTGGACTGGTTGCAGGATGATCCGCTCGGCTCCGCACTCACGGATGCGGCCGGAAAATTCCGCATCGATTACACCGTCTCTGATTTTACGAAAACACCGTTTTCGTTCCTCAACATTGAATGGGTCGGCGGTCCCGACATATACTTTCGTGTCGAGACACCGGGCGGCACGCCATTGCTGGTCGAACCGCGCACCCGCGGCCGCGCACCCGATCGCGAAAACGCCGGCCCGTGCTTCTGTGTCGATCTCTGCATCGAAGGCGGCGTTCCGCCACAGGGCAACCCGACTCCGCTGTTCACGCACGTCGGCCAATATCACGTTGATCCGATCTACGGCGATTTCACAGCCGATGGCCTGACTACGGCCGGCAATCTCGCTTTCACCAGCACAATCCCACTGCGCGGCTTGTTGCCGAACGGAGACGATCCCGATGCGCTCGAGTATCGCTTCCGCATCGGCGAATATAGCGGCGGCATATTGGGCGCCGTTTCCGACGTAGACGCCACGCGTATCGCGCCCACGGTCATCGGCCAACTCGAATACTTCGACTTCACGGGCGTTGGCTTCGTTTTGCGCTCCGCGGACTACTGGGCGAACAACCCCGGCGCTCCGGTGACGACCATTCACCGCGACGGCATGCCGGATATCAACGTACAGCTGAACCAACCCGTCAAACCGGGCGGCTGGATCGAAGTTCCCCGGCAAAACAACTTGTCGCCCAATGCCGAAGGGCTGTACGTCGGCGGATTCGTCGATATGGCCCGGCTAGACACGACGAAGATGACCGTCGACTCATTCGACGTCACAGCTCCAACGTTGCTGAAGGCAGGGGACGCCGTGCCCGCCGCCGTGAAGCCGCCCGTTCACACCTACAAGATCTTTTTCGAAGCACGAAAAGTCGGAATCGTTGCACTGGTTTCCAGCAACGCGCGCGACCAAATCACGTTTTCGAACACCTCGTATAAGCAACAACACCATCCCGACTGGGCCGGCTTCGTCAACACGCAAACGCCGGTCGCTCTGATCGACGTGAAAGAGTTAATGACGAACGGCTGTGGCGGAATCGGGAATCACGTCCATGTATTACACACGGTGTTCCATCCGTACACCGGCAGCGTGACAGTTTATCTGGAAGGTCCGACTCCTCCGCCGCTGCCCGCGCCCATCAACCCGCCTATCGCTCCCGACGGAGAATCGTCATCCGGATCTGCCGGGCACGACTTCGACCTGACCGCCAGCCCGAAGTGCGCTTACATCGCGTGGCTGCGCGTAACGCTGCGTCTGACCGTCGGCTACGGACCCATTCCGCCCGACTATTACGATCACGTGGCGTTCTGCAAAGTTTAGCCGCGAAAACATAGGAGGCAGCCAGTCTCGGCTGGCTGCCCTCCGGTCCAGTGTTTGCGCGGGGCGCTCGCGTGTGACATTCTGGACTCTTCACATGGTCCAGGGACTCCTTCTGCATTCGGTCAGTTATTCCGGCTCGTGGGGGCAGGCCGCGCTATCGCTCGACGCGTTTATAGCGAAAGCCGCCGCGCTGGGTTTCGATGGCGTGGAGATCATGGCCAAGCGGCCGCATTTTTCATTGCTCGACTATGGCGAGGACGAGATCGCGCGCCTGCGCGACCACTTGGGCGCGAACGGAGTCAAACACGCCGTAATCGCGGCGTACACAAACTTCACGGCAGATCTCGAGCACGCCGAAGTTCCCCACGCGGAAATGCAGATTCACTACGTAACGGAACTGGCCCGCGCGGCGGCAGCGCTCGGTGCATCGTCGATTCGCGTATTCACCGCGTATGAGCATCCGGCGGCGCCATATCAGCGGCAGTGGAACACGGTGGTGAACGCGCTACGCGAAACCGCGCGCCGCGCCGCGGACCACGGCGTCGTGATCGGTGTACAGAATCATCACGACATCGCGGCGGATTTCGAAAGTCTCGATTGTCTGCTGCGTGAAGTCGACCACCCGAATTGCCGCGCCATGTTCGACGCTTGGGCTCCCGCGCTTCATGACGCCGACATCGCCGCGGGGGCACGTTTGCTCGCGTCGAAAACGGTGCACACAACCGTCGCGAATTACCGTCTGTTGCCGCGCTTCCGTTATGTTCCGGACCTCGTCAATTATGAACGCAAGCAGGACCGTGCCGCCGCGGTTTCAATGCAGGAGGGCTTTATCGATTACCGCGCGTTCTTCGATGCGCTGCTCGGCGCCGGATTTACAGGTACAGTCGCGTACGAGATGTGTTCGCCCCTCGCCGGAGGCGGAAACGAAGCGAATCTCGATCGCCACGCACGGAGTTTTCTCGATTATATGCGCGCGTACATGCCGGAGCACGAACGCGCCGCCGCGGTGAAGAACGCGTGAACCGCGCGGCGGCGCGTACCGGCTACTTTTCGATCTTCGATCCCGGGCTAACCAGCTCGCGCTGCGGATATGCGCTCCACTGATTTTCACCCGACGGCACTCTGTCCTTCAGTTCGCTGCTGCGTGTTTTGCCCAACTCCTTGCCGAGGCGCTGCGCTTGCTCCACGGTTTTCGACGTTCCTTGCGGCTTGGCCTTAAGCTGCCCATGCGTCTCGCGCACCTGCGCCACAGGGTCGTCCACGTAGACCCACTGCCCTTCTTCCCACGGGCCTTGTCCCTGGTTCCAAGGGCCGCGCGCACTCGCGCCGTTCGACATATTGAAATACGTGTGCGTGTAGCGTGGGTCGCCTTGAAGGATACCCGGCGGGAAGTTCGGCGTTACATCCGCCAGCGCCGCGGTGAACATCTGCATATGCGAAATTTCGCGCGTCATCAGAAAGCCCAGTGAGTCCTGCACGAATGGATCGTCGGTGAACTGCATCAGGTACTCGTAGACGATCTTCGCCCGTGATTCCGCTGCAATATTGGAGCGTAGATCCACGGTGAGATCGCCATTGGCGTTCACGAAGGCTCCGCTCCAGGGCACGCCCTGGCAGTTGGTGACCGCCGGGCCGCCGCCGGTAAGAACGGCGAATTGCGGCGCAACCATCGCGTCGTGGATGATGCTCTCGCGAGCGCCCTTGCCGCGCAGCATCTCCATCACGCTCGATCCTTCGGCGGCGTTCTTCAGCTCACCATTCACTCCTTCGAGCAACATCGTGATCGTCGCTCCCACGATCTCCAGATGACTGAACTCCTCGGTGGCGATGTCCATCAAAAGATCGTATTTTTCAGGGTATGCCTGCCGGCATCCGAACGCCTGCGTGAAATACTGCATGGCGGCCTTCAGTTCGCCGTTGGCGCCTCCGAACTGCTCCAGCAGGAGAGTTGCGAACTTCGGGTCCGGACCCGAAACGCGCGCGTTGAATTGCAATTCTTTTACGTGATGAAACATTAGGACCTCTCACATGTAAATAAAAGCGCCCGGATGGCCGCGATTCGGTAATCCGCCCGGGCCGGTTTGGAATGAGACCGTTCCTCCGCCGTCCGGTCGGTCACCCCAGAAATTCGCCGCCAGTGACGCCAATGACTTCACCGGTGATGTAGCTAGAGTCGTTCGAAGCGAGAAAAACGAACGCGGGCGCGATCTCCGCCGGCTGTGCCGCCCGGCCGAGCGGTGTGTCCGCGCCGAATTTTTCGATGTGTTTCGGATCCATGGTTGCCGGTATCAACGGCGTCCACACCGGACCCGGGGCTACCGCGTTCACGCGCACACCCTGCTTCGCGGCCATTTTCGAGAGCGCTTTGGTGAATGTAACGATCGCGCCTTTGGTGGCCGCATACGCCAGCAAGCTGGGAGACGGATCATAGGCCTGGATTGAGGCGGTGTTCACGATCGCGGAGCCCGGCCGCATTTTCGGCAGCGCCGCGCGGCAGAGAAAGAACATTGCGTAGATGTTAGTGCGGAACGTGCGGTCGAGCTCGGGAGTCGAGAACTCTTCGATTTTCTTGTGAGTGGCTTGGAACGCGGCGTTATTGATCAGCAGATCAATGTGGCCAAAGTCGCTCATGGCCCGGTCCACGAGTTGCCGGCAATGATCCTCGTCCTGAATATCGCCGGGCATGCGAATGCACTTCCGCCCCGCGTCGCGCACCCAGCGCTCCGTTTCTTTCGCGTCGTCGTCCTCGTTCAGATATGAAACCAGGACGTCGGCGCCTTCGCGTGCGAACGCGATCGCAACGGCCCGTCCGATTCCGCTGTCCGCGCCCGTGATGATGGCGGCGCGATCCTTAAGCCGGCCGTGTCCGCGATAGGTTTGCTCGCCATGGTCTGCCTGGGGCTGCAATTCCGAGTCCGTTCCGGGATACTGTTGCTTCTGCTCGGGAAACGGTGGCTTCGCGTGCTCCGCCCGCGGATCGGTTTTCTTTTCGTGGTCAAGGGTGTCGTGGGTGGGCATAGTACGACTCGCTTTCAAAAAGTGGACTCCCGCGAGTCGGCAATTCTCGCAACGGTAACGGTGAGGCTACTTACCGCGCGGTTCGCGGCGCGCGCGATAGCATGAAGCTTCGGCCGGCTCTGGCCGTTAAGAGATCTGGAGGGAAATTTTTGCGAATCGTAATGTCCGGCGCTGCCGGATTTATCGGCTCCCATTTTTGCGACCGCTTGCTCGCCGAAGGGCACACCGTGATCGGGTTGGACAACCTGATTACCGGTTCGCCGGAGAACCTGACCCACCTGGCGGAAAACGCTGCGTTTGAGTTTCGCGAGTGCGATGTCACCCAGCCGTTTGCGATTGACGGGCCGGTTGACGCTGTGCTCCATCTTGCGTCGCTCGCCAGCCCGAAAGATTATCTGGAGCACCCCATCGAAACGCTCGAATCGGGCGCCACCGGCACGCGCAATATGTTGGAACTTGCTCGCGCGAACGGCGCGCGTTTTCTGTTCACATCCACGTCCGAGTGTTACGGCGATCCGCTGGAGCACCCGCAGCGCGAAACGTATTGGGGCAACGTGAATCCGGTCGGCATGCGCTCCTGCTACGACGAAAGTAAGCGCTATGGCGAGGCGATCACGATGGCATACCACCGCGTGCACGGAGTAGCGACACACATCGCGCGTATTTTTAATACTTACGGTCCGCGCATGCAACTTCATGACGGGCGCGTCGTGCCGGCGTTTCTCGATCAGGCGCTCGGCGGCGAGCCGCTGACCATCTACGGCGATGGATCGCAGACGCGCAGCTTCTGCTACGTGTCTGACCTGGTCGGCGGCCTATATAAGCTGCTGCTCTCGGATGAGCGTTATCCCGTAAACCTCGGCAATCCGCAGGAACTCACCATCGCGGAGTTCGCCGAACGCATCCGCCGCCTGGTGGGATGCACTGCCCCGGTAACGTACCGTGCGCTGCCGGCAGACGACCCGAAACGGCGGCGGCCCGACATCTCGAAAGCGAAAGCAGTACTCGCCTGGGAGCCGCGCATTCCGCTCGAAGACGGACTGCGTGAGACGGTTGCGTATTTCCGCGGACGGCGCACGGCCGAAGCGCAAGCCGTACAATCGAATTAAAGATGATTGCGGAACTGCAGCTTGCCTCGCAGCTTGAGCAGCTTGACCGGAAAATCGCCGAAGTGCAGCGCGAAATTACGGAATTGCCCAAGCAGATCGCTCGAATTGAGAAGACTTTAGAAACGCACAATCGCCGCTTGGAAGCGGACCGGGCGGCGCTATCGGCCAACCAGAAAGACCGGCGCCGGCTCGAAGACGACATCAAAGTTCACCAGCAGAAAGTCTCCAAGTTGCGCGATCAGATGCTTCAAGCCAAGACCAACGAGCAGTACCGCGCGTTTCAAAACGAAATCGATTACGCGGAGCGCGAGGTGCGCAAGGCCGAGGACCGCATTCTCGACCTGATGGGCGAATCGGAACCGCTCGAAGGCAACGTGAAGAAAGCGGAAGGCGCGCTCGAGCAAGAGAAGAAGCAGGTCGAGGCCGAAAAGAAGCGCGCGCGCGAGGCCACTAAACGCGACCAGGACAAACTCGCACAGCTTCAGACGGAGCGCACAGAGATTGCCGACCAGCTTAAGCCCGATGTTTATACCGCCTACGAACGCATCCGGAAAAAACGCGGGCACGCCGTTGCGGAAGTCATTGACGGGCGCTGCTCCGCATGCCAGATTGTGCTGCGCCCCCAGTACTTCCAGGATTTGAAACACGCCGATCAACTGTTATTCTGCGAAAGCTGCGGCCGCATTCTGTTCTACAACCCGCACGTTCTCGTCGAGGAATAGACTTGATCGAAATCGCGGCCGAGAATGCCGCTCACTACCTTGGGCATGCCTGCAAGGTCAGCGAGTTGGGCGGCGGCGTTTCCAACACCGTACTGCTCGTGGAATGCGATAGCGGCCGGTTCGTTCTGAAACAATCGCTCGCGCGGTTGCGCGTCGAGCAGGACTGGTTTTCCACGCGCGAACGCATTTTTCGCGAAGCCGACGCGCTGCGCATGCTCGCGCCGCTGCTGCCCTCAGGCGCGCTTCCGGAAGTCCTTGACGAAGATCGCGGGAACTTTATTTTCCGGATGACTGCGGCGCCGGAGTGCGCGCTGATGTGGAAGACCCTGCTCTTCCGCGGCGAAATCAGTATCGAGACGGCTGAGACGATCGGGACGATGCTCGGACGTGTGATCGCTGGAACGTGGAAATCGGGTGCATTCGCCGCGCGGTTCCATGACCGCACTGTATTCGATGAGTTGCGCCTCGATCCCTACTATCGCGCTGTGGCGCGGCGGCATCCCGACCTGGCGTCGCGCATCGATGCACTGCTCTCGCGAACTCTCGAGCGGCAGGTCGCGATCGTGCACGGCGATTGGAGCCCGAAGAACTTTCTGGTATCCGGCGCGCGCGTGATGGCGATCGATTTCGAGGTGGTACATTTCGGCGACCCGTCGTTCGATGCCGCATTTCTTCTGAATCACCTTTTATTGAAAATGTTCCGGATTCCGCAGTGGCGCGAAGGACTCGCGACGGCAGCGCTGCGGTTCTGGGAGACCTTGCGCCATCATGTTCCAGGTGAGGCGGACTGGTTCGAACCCTCCACGCTCGAGCATCTCGGCGCGCTGCTGCTGGCGCGCATCGATGGAAAGTCGCCGGTCGAATACATCAACGAACCTGAGTTACGCGACCGCATTCGCCAGCATGCTCGCGCGCTCATTATGCACCCGCCGGAGCGTGTGGCGGACGTGTTCGCATGATCGGCATCCGCGATCTACGCGCGCTCGAAATCCTAGACTCGCGCGGCAAACCTACCGTCAGTGTAACGGCCGAATTGAGCAACGGCGTGCGCGCGACAGCACACGTGCCCTCGGGCGCGTCAACTGGCAGGCACGAAGCGGTAGAACTGCGTGATGGCGACCAAGCGCGCTATGCCGGGCAAGGCGTCCTGCGCGCGGTGTCGCACGTTACCGATGTGCTCGCGCCCGCGCTGTGCGGTATGGATGCGGAAGACCAGGCGGCGATTGATGCGCGCATGATCGAACTCGATGGTACACCCGACAAATCTCGGCTAGGCGCGAACGCGATCCTCGGCGTTTCCTGCGCCGTGGCGCGAGCGGTCGCGGCGGCGCGCGGGATTCCGTTGTGGCGGTCGCTCCCGTCGGGACAAGAACCGGCGGTCCCGCGACCGATGGTGAACATCATTTCAGGCGGGCTGCATGCGGGCGGGCGCATCGAGGTGCAGGATTTTCTCGTGATGCCGCGCGCGAGCCAGTCGCTGCAGGTTTTGCTCGAAGCGATTGCTGCCGTACACCGCGCCGCGCGCGCGCTTCTCGACGAGCGCGGGTTTCTGCTCACCGGCGTTGCGGATGAAGGGGGCTGGGGGCCATCGCTACGGTCGAACGAAGCAGGACTCGAAATTCTCACGGAAGCAATCGCGCGTGCGGGGTACGCGGACCGGCTGAGCATTGCCGTGGATGTAGCGGCTACGCATTTCTTTCATAACGGGCGTTACGAACTGGTCAGCGAACGCCGCTCGCTCAGTCCTTGCGAGATGGTCGAAATGCTCGTGCGCTGGACCGAGCGATACCCCGTCACCTCTATTGAAGACGGTCTCGAAGAAGACGGCTGGCCCGATTGGGCGGCGCTGACTGCGCGCCTCGGCCCAACGACGCAAATCGTGGGCGATGACCTGTTCACGACCAATCCGTCGCGCGTGCGGAACGGCATTGAACAGTGTGCCGCAAATGCCGTGCTCGTGAAGATGAATCAGATCGGCACGCTGACGGAAACGTTCGAAGTTGTCCGCATCGCGCGCGAAGCCGGATACAACACCGTGATCTCCGCACGGTCCGGTGAAACCGAAGATAATTTTCTCGCAGACCTGTGCGTCGCGTGCGGCGGCACTCAGATCAAAGTCGGGTCGGTGACTCGCTCCGAGCGGTTGGCGAAATATAACCGGCTGCTTGAAATTGAGCGCGAGATGCACCAGCCTTGAGCACGTCGTAAGCGCGCGTTACTGTCCGGCCGCTTTTTTGCCCTCGCGACGTGCTTCGCGCGCCCGCTGTATCATGGCCAGCATCTCGCGCCTGCTGGGCGGCTTCAGAATGTTAATCGTTCCGCGGCAACTTGGCGCACCACATTTGCACGCCACCTTTTCTTCATCCGCGCCGAAGTGATAATCCACCGTGAGCTCTTCGCCCTTACGAATCGGCCGCTTGCTGAAATAGAGGATGTGGCCGCGCAGAATGCGCGACTCCAGATTCGGCGCGCAGGAATGGTTGATGAACTCCGCGCCGCTCCCGCCGGCCGAGCCGTCGATTGACCAATAATTGTCCAGCGTGAAAATGTAGTTCAATGGACGGCCCGCGCGTATTTTGGTTTCTTTGCGGCTGATGCGCTCGCCCGTGTATTCAATCACCTTACGGTTGGCGGGAATGGGCTCATCGGCGTACACGCCCCAGCGGTGAATCCCGCTACGCGCGGCATGCATGCGGAAGCGCGCGAAACGTGCATCGATCGCGGGCGGCTGGTCGTTGGTTTTGGGCAATGCCGTGAAGCCTACGCGGCGACCATCTTCTGCTTGATCACTTCGACGAGTTCGTGCACTGCCGCCGCGCTCTTCTCGATAGCCGCCTGTTCATCCTGCTGCAGCTTGATCTCGTAGATCTTTTCGATGCCTTTCGCGCCCAACTTGACGGGTACCCCGACAAACAGATCGCGGATGCCGTACTCGCCTTCGAGATACGCGGCGCACGGCAACACTTTCTTCTTGTCTTTGAGAATCGATTCCACCATCTCGACCGTCGCGGCCGAAGGTGCATAATAGGCGCTGCCGGTCTTTAGATAGCGCACGATCTCCGCGCCGCCATCTCGTGCGCGCTGCACTAAGCGGTCGAGCGTGCTCTGATCCAGCAGTTCCGTTATCGGGATACCCGACACGCTGCTCAGTCGCGTGAGCGGCACCATCGTATCGCCATGGCCGCCCAGGACCATCGCGACCACGTTCTCCATCGAGACATTCAACTCCTGCGCTATGAAAGTGCGGAATCGCGCCGTGTCCAGCACGCCCGCCATGCCCATCACTCGCGCGCGCGGGAAGCCGGACGTCTTCAGCGCCGTCCAGCACATCGCGTCCAGCGGATTCGTAACCAGAATCAGAATGGCATTCGGCGAATAGCGCGCGGCCTGTTCAGTCGCCGACTTTACTACTTCATAGTTCTTCATGAGCAGATCGTCGCGGCTCATGCCAGGCTTGCGCGGAAAGCCCGCGGTGATTACGACGATATCGGAGTTGGCCGTCTGCTCGTAATCATTCGCGCCCGTAATGTTGACGTCGTAACCTTCGACCGGTGCGGATTCCAACAGGTCGAGGCCCTTGCCCTGCGGCACGCCTTCGGTGATATCTACCAGCACCACGTCCGCCAGTTCCTTGCCGGCGATTCGCAGTGCGCAGTTCGCGCCCACATTGCCGGCGCCTACAACGGTGACCTTTTTTCTCATA
>JAICMB010000194.1 GCA_025929455.1 Bryobacteraceae bacterium
CTGCTGCCGCAGTCCGCCGCCGCGATGACCCAAATGCCACGGTCGCGCCGCCCTGGCTTGTGCAGCGGGCAATTTCATACAAGTCCTGCTGTCGCCATAGCCGTCGCGCAATAACAGACTTCGCTTCATGAACGTGTGTGCAGCGGGGTCATCCATGAGCCATCATGGTAGGAGATGTACATCAAGAGCGATGCGCCCCTACTCACCTGATGCTTGAATCTGAGCTTTTCGCACTTCTCGAAACCACCGGCGACGCTGCGTTCTGCGTCACCGAAGAAAGCGAAATTTGCTACTGGAATAAAGCGGCGGAGCGGCTGTTCGGATACTCGCAGAAGGACGTTCACGAAAAACTGTGTCATGACGTGCTGCACGGACACGGGCCTCTCGGCGCTGCGGTGTGCGTCGGCGACTGCAGTGTTCAGAAATGCGCCGCGCGCGAGGTGGGCATCCCCGATTTCGATATGCAGGTGATGACGCGGTCCGGAACGCCGCTGTGGGTGAACGTGTCCACTATTGTGTACCGGAATCCGCGGACCCAGCGCCGCATCATCGTCCATCTTGCACGCGACGTTACGGAGCAGAAGCGGAAAGAAGTCCTGGCGCAAAACGTCATCGACGTTTCACGCCAACTGGTCGAGACCGCGGAGCCGTCCTCCCGGTTGGATCCCGTGTTGCCGTTATCCGAGCAGGAACGCAGGATTCTGCAATTATTCGCGCAGGCCAAAAGCACCAACACCGTAGCGCGCGAACTCGGTATTACGCAGCCCACGCTTCGCAATCATCTGCACAACATTAACGAAAAGCTTCGCACGCACAACCGCCTCGAGGCTGTCATGCAGGCCATGCACCGCGGGCTGATCTGAAGCAACCTCGCGGCCTGTGATGCTTGTTGCAGCAAACATGACGCTGCTTTCATTGTGGCGAGCGAGCTAGCGGCGCATATTCAAGACGGATGAATTGGGAGGTGTTATGAGTACAGCAGTTCCAGCCGTCAGCGCCGTTACGACGTACAGCCCACCGGCGTGCCTGTGCAGCTTTGATACGGAGCAGGAAACCGCGAGTCTCCTGCTGGTGTTCAACACCCCGGTTGACCACGCAGTTCTCCACCACGCGTTCCAAGACATATCCTGTCCGCACCACTGCGCGGCTTCCGTGTCTGAAGCGATTGAACAATTGCGCAAGTCCACGATCGGTGTAGTGGTTTGCGATGAGCATCTTATAGATGGGACGTGGCGGGCTGTGTACGATGCCGCGCAAGCCGGCGCGAGGCGGCCGCTCTTTATCGTGATTTCGCGCTGGAAACTGCCGGAGATGGAGCGGGAGGGCGTCTTCACCGTAATAGAACGCCCCATCGACGAAACGGAAGTAATTGAAGCGGTTATCTGCGCCTGCAAGATCTGGCACACGTTGGGAAGGGCACAGGTATGACGACCGCCGCCGCGACGCCGGAACGCACTTTTCTGCGACAAAACGACGCAGTTCCACTCCATAGCTTCGATGCGGTCCACTTTCACCAGGAGAGCAAGATGACCGCTCCGGCGGGACTGGGAGCTCTGCACGAGGAGCATGGCGCCATCGAGCGCGTAGTTGCCGGAATGGCGCAGCTTGCCGCCGATATGAAGAACGGCAAGCCGGCCGATCCGGATATGTTGTCCGGACTGGTCGAGTTCCTGCGCGTTTTCGGCGACGAATGCCATCACAAAAAAGAAGAGGCGTATCTGTTTCCCGCGCTGATATCGAAGGGTGTTCCGGTGAATGGCTGTCCGATCGGAGCCTTGAAGAATGAGCATGAGAAGGGGCGCGCGCTGGTTTCAGACCTGGCAAGCGCGGCCGAGGCTTACATCAGCACAGACGGACGCTCCAGGGATGCGCTCGTGCGCGCATTGGACGGGCTTGTGGAGCTGTACCCCGGCCACATCTGGAAAGAAGAGTATCTGCTGTTTCCGTTAGCTGAAAAAGTGCTGTCCCGAGCAGAGCTGCAAGAATTATCCGGACACATGGAAACGTTTGAGGCGGAGAAGGACCCCCGCTTACGTGAGCGCATGGAAGAGTTTGCAGAACGGCTTCAGTACGAGTTTCACACGGGGCCGCAACGGCCGCCGCAGCCGACCGAAGGGCCGTACCTCACCTTCGACCTGGCGCAAGAGGCGGAGCGGCTCCGTCACGAGCCGGCGTGGGTGTCCGGGCGGAATTCCCGGACGATGCTGAAACATTCCGACCTTCGGTTAGTTTTGATCGTCTTGCGGGCAAAGCACGGGATGCAGGAGCACCATACCGACGCGAACATCTCGGTGCAGACCGTCGCGGGGCACATTCGCGTGCGGGCCGGCGGCAAGACATTCGATTTGCCGGCCGGAAATTTGCTCGCAATCGAGCGCGGCCTGCCTCACGACGTCGAGGCGGTGGAGGACAGCACGTTTCTTCTAACGCTTGCCTGGCCGGCGAACGGACGAAAGCATTCGCCGCACTAAGGACGTCGCGCACGCGAACCCGCGCCGGCGTTACCGGTACGGCCGAGCCTTCCGGCGAGTCTTTCGCGCAAAAGCTGGCGGGCGCGGTAAAGCCGTGTATTTGCGCACGTGTAGCTAATATTGAGGCGCGCGGCGATTTCGGCCGTATCCAACTCCTCGACCTCGTGCAGAACGAAAATCGAGCGGTGATCCTTGGGGAGAATTCGCATCGCGGTTGTCAGCAGCGCTTGATATTCACGATCGATGAACTGCTCCTCCGGGTTACGTTCCCGTGCGACGAGTTGTGAAGTGGGCGTTGGGTATGAGGCCGGGCTCGTGCTGTCCAGTTGCTGAATGCGCCGGCGGCGCCGCACGCGTGCGAATGCTTCGTGCATCATAATTCTCGTCACCCACGTGAAGTATGTGGAGCGATGCTCGAACTGGCCGATATTGGCTAGAACGCGCACGGCAGTTTCCTGCACGAGATCCTGGGCCTCTTCCTCGTCATGAACGATCGCGCGCGCCAGCGTGTAGAGGCGGCGTCTGAGAACGGGCGGTAGTACATCGCCGGCTTCGGATTCCATGATGTGCTCCTGTCTTCAAAAGACTTGCGCCGATCGGCAAGTATACGTCCTTAAAATTCAGGAATTTCGGATGGCAATACTGTGTAGTACGCACGCGGACACAATAGATGTGCCGTCACATGAGCGCTTACGAATGTCACAATTACAAACCGGTTCGGCGGTGCTAGTCTGGGGCTGACGAATGGATTTGCGGACTTGCAATCACAGCAGTTATCCGCGAATTGGCGCGGACGCGGCGCACCAAACTCTGCGCCGGACCATCGCGAAGTTCGATAAAGGCCTGATGACCGAACGCGATGTGCGCGCCGCCGAAGATCTCATGACCGAGTACGCGCTCCGGGATCAAATCGATGCCGGCCTCGATGTGGTTACCGATGGCCAGATTCGCTGGTATGATCCCGTGTCACACGTTACAGGCGCGCTGCGCGGCGTGAAGATCGACGGCCTGCTGCGCTTTTTCGATACGAATTTCTATTTCCGGCAGCCGGTGGTGGAACGTGAAGTGAAGTGGTCCCACACGGTGCTCTTGGACGCGTTCCGGTTTGCGCAGGGTAAGTCGACGCGGCCCGTAAAGATCGTGCTCACCGGCCCGTACACATTGGCGCGCTCGTCCGTGGCGAGCTGCGGCATCGCTACGTTGACGGAAACGTACACGGCCGCAATGACACAAGAAATTCGCGTCCTCATTGAAGCGGGGGCGCAAATGCTGCAGATCGATGAGCCGGCACTGCTCCGCGACCCCGCGGATTTGCAACTGGTCGCGAGCGCCCTTGCGGAATTGCATCGGCACAGCGGGAATGCGCAACTTTTCCTGGCAGTTTACTTCGGTAATGTGGGCCCGCTTTATGAAAATCTACTCGCACTGCCGGTGGACGGAATCTGTTTGGATTTCCTGTACAGCCGGGGGCTCGACGACGTAATTACGGCCGTGGGGAGCACAAAACCGGTTGCGCTCGGCCTGCTTGACGGTAGGAACACGAAACTTGAAGACGCGTCGGAGCTTGCCCGGAGAGTGGAAAGGATTGCAAAAAATCTGCGCGGATCCGTGTACCTGACGACGTCCTGCGGGCTGGAGTACCTGCCGCGGAATCGCGCTCAGGACAAACTCAGGCTGTTGAGCGAGGCGCGTAACGAGGTGTTAGGGAGGACCGCTTGAGCCGCCATAAACTGCGCGACCTCGGCATCGATCTGCCGCTATTTCCCACAACCTCGGTCGGCAGTTTTCCGAAACCGGCGTACGTGACCAAGGCTCGCGCAGAATTCACCGCCGGCGAGATTTCCGGCGCCGCAATGGAAGCCGCCGAGCGGCGCGCGACGGAATTCTGGATACGAGAGCAGGAAGCGCTCGGCGTTGACGTGCTCGTCGACGGCGAGATGTATCGCGGCGACATGGTGGCGTATTTCGCCGAACATTTCCAGGGATTCGAGCGAGGCGGTCTGGTCCGTTCGTACGGGAACCGGTATTATCACAAGCCGGTCATTACCGGCGAGGTGGGCTGGACAGAGCCTATCACGCTGCGCTGGTGGCGCTTCGCACAAGACCTCACACGCAAACCGGTGAAGGCGATGCTCACCGGACCTTACACCATGATGGACTGGTGCTTTGACGAATACTATCCATCGCGCCGGGCGGCGTGCCTGGCGCTTGCACGCGAAATACGGAAGGAAGTAGAGGCGCTTGCGGCGGCCGGTGCGAAAATTATTCAAGTCGACGAACCGGCGGTCTCGGTACGGCCCGATGAGTTGCCACTTGCACTCGAAGCGATGGACGTCGTCACGCGCGGCGTGCGCGCATATTTCGTAACGCACATTTGCTATGGCGATTTCGAGCGCATCTACCCGCGGATGCTCGACCTGGCGGTGGACAACTTCGATCTCGAAATGTCGAATAGCCGGCTCGACATGCTGGAGCTTTTTCGCGCGCATCCGTTCACAAAAGACCTTAGCTTGGGTGTCGCGGATGTGCACACACATCTACCGGAATCGAGTGAGTCTGTTCGGAATCGCCTGCAGCGCGCGCTGGACGTGTTGCCGACCGATGCGCTTTGGGTGGACCCTGATTGCGGCCTAAAGACGCGCACCACGGACGAGGCGCTCGCGAAGATGCGAGCAGTTGTAGAAGGCGCGGAAGCCGTCCGTGCCGCCGTCGTTTCGCCTGCGTAAACTGGCGTTGTTAAAAGCCGGTGCCTCGGCTTTGTAAGGCTACCAGCATAGGGGTAACTGAACCGCGCGCGTCAGCAAGCGTTTTGCCGGCGTTTCCAATAAGACCGCGCTCGACTGCTTTATACGAATATGAGCCAGACTGCAACAGACCGACGCGAACGCAGCAACATCACGGCGGCGCTCTTGCGGATCGCGTCGCGGCTCAACGCCAGCGTCGAAATCGACGGCCTGCTCGACGGGTTCGTAGCCGAAGCAATTAAGCTTACGAACTCGGAAGGCGGCTTCGGGCAACTGTTTTCACCCGGCAATTCGCCGCGAAGTGAGCACCCCGCCGGCAGCTCAATCAGCGCCTCGCTGGTGGACACGAACGGCGAAGAGATCGGGTTCATTGAGGTTCACAACCGGCGCGATGGCGCACCGTTTGCTGAGGAGGACAAGCAAGCGCTAGCGGCGGTCGCGCAGATCACGTCGGCTGCGATTCAAAACGCGTTCCAATACGCACGCCTGCGCGAACTGTCGGCGGAACTGCTGCGGCTGCAAGACGTGGAGCGCCGCCGCGTTTCGCGCGAACTGCACGATTCTACCGGGCAATATCTCGATATGCTGATCGCCGATCTGAAAACGCTAACGAGATCGACCGGACTTTCTAAATCGGAAACACAGCGCTTGCTGTTGGACAGCCTGAGCATGGCGGAAGAATGCTCGCGGCAGATTCGCACGATTTCGTATCTCTTGCATCCGCCGCTGCTCGACGAGTTGGGATTGGAATCGGCGCTGCGTTGGTACGTGGACGGATTCGTGCGGCGCAGCGGTATTCGCGTCAGTGTCGAGTTTGACGAGAGGTGCGGAACGCTGGGAACCGAAACCGATATCGTCGTCTTTCGTGTCGTGCAGGAAGCGTTGACAAACGTTCACCGGCACTCCGGCAGTGCGAGCGCATCCATCCGGTTAGCGGCGAAAGATGGAAACTGCGAACTGGAAATTGAGGACCACGGCAAGGGAATGAGCCGGGAAAGACCGCCACTCGGCACCGGAATTATGGGAATGCAGGAAAGAGTCAGGCAGGTGCGCGGTACACTCAAAATCGATTCCGGTGCCGGCGGGACCACTGTGCGGGTGAATCTGCCGGTCGACGAGAGGCCTGCGGGTTGAGCAAAATACGCGTGCTGCTGGCTGACGATTTCGAAGTGGTGCGGCGCGGGGTGGCGAGCATTCTCGCGCAGCAGGATGATATTGAAGTCATTGCTGAGGCGCGCGACGGCCGGGAAGCGATCGAACGGACAAAGGA
>JAICMB010000195.1 GCA_025929455.1 Bryobacteraceae bacterium
AGCGCGAAGCGCTTGCCCTTGGCGCCGGCCATCAGCAGGAACGAGCCCATGCTGGCGGCAATGCCCATGCACAAGGTCGAGACATCGGGCTTGATGAACTGCATCGTGTCGAAGACCGAAAGGCCGGCACTGACCGAACCGCCGGGCGAATTGATGTAGAGCGAAATATCTTTCTCAGGGTCCTCTGCCGCCAGAAACAGCATCTGGGCGATGATTAGGTTCGCCACATTATCGTCGATGGGCGTCCCGAGGAATATGATGTTTTCTTTCAGGAGCCGGGAATATATGTCGAAGGCGCGCTCGCCACGCGACGTTTGCTCTACCACCATCGGCACCAGAACGGAATTCTGCATGGAAGCTCCTCTCACGTGCATATGATACCGCGACGGTTGATTTGCTCCCGTGCGGCGGTGCTGCTGGCGGCGTCCGCGGCATGCGGTGAACGCGCGTGGTGTCAACGAGATGCGAAACCTGAACACGATTCTGTCGAAGATGTGATCGCGTTTTTGAACGACGCGCGGACGGATCCGCCGGGGTTCGCGCGGCGGTACCTGAATCCCCAGGAGAACCATTACCCCGCAGCCGTGGAGTGCTACCGCGAGATGTTAATGCTGAAACCCAGGCCGGCGCTTCTTCCGTCGATTGCGTTGACGAGGTCGGCGCGGGCGTATGCGTTGGACACGGGGCGCACGGGGAAGACCGGGCATACGGGGACGGATGGCTCGACCGTGGCGGACCGCATTTCGCGGTACGGCAGATGGACCGGCAAAGTTGCCGAGAACCTTGCGTACGGGATGGATGATCCACTGGATATTGTCCTTAGCCTGCTGATTGACGCGGGGGTTCCGGGCCGCGGACACCGGCGCACCATTCTCGATCCGGCGCTGCGGTACGTGGGTGTTGCGATCGAGCGGCATCGCACTCTGCGGATGATTTGCGTGCAGGATTTCGCGAGCGGGATCGTGGAAAGGGGCGGAAGATGAGATTGGCTTTGATTTTTCTTGGAGCGACGGTGCTGGCGGCGAGAGGATCAGCGTGTGAATGAAATGAACACCGACCGTGGGCACCGGCCCCGAGTTCTGGCTGAACCTGCAGAGCCTTTACAGAATACGGGTCACAAAGAGCGCTGGACGGGCAATAAAGTCGCTGCCACGATTGAACGGCCGTGAGCGCATACAGGTCTGAGTTCAAACGTAAACGTTTGGGCAGGCAGCAAAATGCGACCGCCCGCCTCACCTGCTCTGAAACGTAAAACTAATAATTTCCGCGGCCCCAGCGCACATCCGTGGAGGGAGCGCATTTGGCGCCGCGCAACACAATGTGGATTGTGCCGCGCTGCAAGCCCTGCTTGAAAGGCAGGATGGCGGTCGCATAATGGCCCGCATCGTCTGTTGTGCCTTTCGCAACATGGCGCTCGCCTTCAGAGTCGCCGTCCATCGCGATGCCGGCGTTCGCGGGGAAACCGGAACCTTCAATCCACAGCAGTTCGGTTGCGGGCGTTAGCCTGGTCGCATCGATCGTGCAGCCGCGATCTTCTCCGTGCAGAGGAACGGGAACGATCTTCGCAAACGATTTCGATGCACCGTCGGAAGACACCAGACCGAGACGGAGCGGTTCGCCCGGAACCGGCAAGACCGGCACGTCAACCGGATCGTCGGGCCTATCCGCGGAGCCGCAGGTCTGGCGTTTGCCTGCGCATATCGCCATTCCGGTAGAGTCGAGCGTCACTCCTTGTAAAACAACAGAGGGCTCCGCCTGTGTAACCGGCCAGGCGACGAGTGAATATACGGCATCTTTTGGCAAGCCCTCCGCATACAAACGGAATCGAATCGTTTCACCTGCGCGGGAGGCTTCCCGTATGTGCAACACCGCGTGGGTGCTGCTCGCGTGCGGTCCACATGCGTCGTGCATCTTAACCAGAACTGTTACTTTATTTTGCGTGCTGCTATCGACTGCGCGGACTCCGTCTGCCCCCGGAGGAGCACGCCCGCGCTGAGCAGCGCGAGCGTCATGGGAGCGGCGTGCGACGAGAAAGTCACAAGGGAATTATATAGATGTGAGTCCGCGACGGGTGGGAAACGGCGGCCGGTGCGCGCATGTCCTATGAGTGGAGCGTGCATCTTATGAAAGCTGTCGTTTTTCACGGAATCGGAGACATACGTCTGGAGGAAGTGGACGCGCCGCGAATCAAAGAAAACACCGACGCGATTGTACGCATTACGGCGAGCGCCATTTGCGGCACCGACCTGCATTTCGTGCGCGGCACAGTGCCGGGCGTCAAAGCTGGGACGGTCCTCGGGCATGAGGCGGTCGGCGTCGTAGAAGAAACGGGCAAGGCGGTTCGCAATTTGCGGCCGGGCGACCGCGTGGTGGTGCCGTCGACGATCGCTTGTGGCTACTGTTCGTATTGCCGCGACGGGTACTTCTCCCAATGTGACAACGCAAATCCGAAGGGGAGCGGCACCGCGTTCTTCGGCGGGCCGGCGGAGAACGGCGGCTTCGACGGATTGCAGGCGGAGCGCGCGCGCATTCCGTTTGCGAACACCGGGCTCGTAAAGTTGCCGGACGAAGTGACGGACGACCAGGCGATCCTCATATCGGATATTTTCCCGACGGGGTATTTCGGCGCGGACATCGCGGACATCGATCATGGCCGGACCGTGGCGGTGTTCGGTTGCGGACCGGTAGGTCAGTTTACGATCGCGAGC
Source organism: Bryobacteraceae bacterium (assembly GCA_025929455.1). The sequence continues at coordinate 2,709 of JAICMB010000195.1, forward strand.
GCAAAGCTGCTGGGCGCCGGACGCATCTTCGCCATCGACACCGTGCAGAGCCGTCTTGAAATGGCGCGCGCGCAGGGAGCGGAAGCGATCGACTTCAACGAAGAAGATCCCGTTTCAGTGTTGAAGGAACTGACGGGCGGGATCGGCGTAGATCGCGCTATCGACGCGGTCGGCGTGGATGCGGTCCAGCCTTCCTCCGGACCAGCCCTGAAGCGCGTGAACGCGAAAGAGCATAAGAAAGAGGTGGACGAGATCGCACCGCATGCGCGGCCGCGGGGCGGCAACTGGGTGCCGGGGAACGCGCCGTCGCAGGTGCTGGAATGGGCGGTGGAGGCGCTTGCGAAAGCCGGCACGCTGTCCATCATCGGCGTCTACCCGCAGTCCATGAAATGGTTCCCCATCGGAATCGCGATGAACAAGAACCTGACGATCAAAATGGGGAACTGCAATCATCGCAAGTACGTGCCGAAGCTGGTCGAAATGACGCGCGCCGGCCGCGTGAATCCCGTCGAGATTCTGACGCAGCGCGAACCGCTCACAAACGTGATCGACGCGTACAAGGCGTTCGACAAGCGAGAGCCGGGATGGATTAAGGTCGAGCTGCGGCCCGCCGCGTAACGGCTTTAGCCACTGCTCCGCTCTTTAGAATCGGTAGCGTCGTGCCCTTCGCACTCGGTAACTGCACGCCTAAGAGTTTCGCGATGGTCGGCGCTACATCGATATTCGGAAAGGTATCCAGCTTGGCGCCGCGCTCAATGCCGTAGCCGCTGGCGATAAAGAGTGCATCCATCTCCGGATCGCTCGCCACGTAGCCGTGGCTGCCGCCGACCTGCGGAACTTCGGCCGTTACCGGGCCGCCTGTCGAGCCGGAGAAGGAGTATCCGGACTTTGCCGTCAAGAAAAGCTGTCCCATCTGCGGATCGTGATCGGGCGAGGGCAGGCCGAGCGCGGCGTAGCCGTCCGGCGTGACCACGCTATCAATCCCTTCGATGCCCTGCAACGCGCGAATTGCTCGCGCGAGCGTCGACGGCGGTTCACCCGTTTTCACGTAAACCAGCGCGCTGCCGCCTTCCGAAATCACCCACACCTTGCCTTTCAGATCCGCGTTCTCCAGCGCCACGGCCGGGCGCACCTGCTTCTTATACGCCTTGAACCCGTGATCGGCCACGATGAAAAACGTCGTGCGATCGCGCATTCCGGCGTCATCGACGGCCCGTACGATCTCCGCGACGCGGCTGTCGAGAAACGCGATCGCGGCGGACGCGGCCAGGCTCCTCGGACCGTAGCGGTGATGCACCGAATCGAGCGAAAGGAAATGCAGGAGCAGCAGATTAGGCTTGTGCTCTTTGATCAGATACGCGGCAGCCTTGGCCCAGATCTCGTCGCGCCAGACGATGATCGACTTCGAGAAGTCCTGCACGTCGGAGGCGTTGATCACACCCGCGCGGATCATCTCCTGTTCCACCGCGCCATCCGGCGATGCCCACTCCATAAACGGCCACGTGATGGTCGGCGCGTTGTTGATCGCGACCCAATCGACCTGCGCCGTCGTAAGCCCCGCCGCGTGCGCCGCGTCGTAAACGGTCGGCACATGCACCATTTTGGTTTTGTCGAGCTTGGGATTGATCTTCACGGGCGGCCATGAGCCGGTCCGCTCGATGGTCCCGTTCACGAGCAGGCCGTGTTCATCGGCGCGCACACCCGTGACCAGCGCCGTGTGATTGGGCCACGTCACAGTCGGGTTCACCGGCTTCATGTGGGCGGTCGTGCCTTCCGCGATCAAGCGGCGCAAGGTAGGCGCGGGCAGTTTGGGGTCGTCCAACTCGTACGCCGGGAAGCCGTCCAGGCTGACCATGACGACCATGCGGTTCTTGGCGGGCGTCTGCGCGAAAGCGGGCACACACAGGCCCACGGCGAGCGCGAATACAAATAGGTTTCTCATCACGATTAAGAACAGATTATACGGCAGCGGCGGGCTATGCTTTGAAGCGGTCGTCGATCTCGACCTGGTAGCCGCTGGCGAGGCGGTTGGTTTCGTTCGCCATGCCCGTAACGGCCATCACCTCCGCGAACATCTCATCAGTCATGCCCGCCTTACGTGCGGACACGGTATGCGAAGCGATGCAGTACGGGCACTGATTGGTGACGCTGACCGCGACGTAGATCATCTCTTTCGTCAACGCGTCCAGTGCACCCGGCGCCATGATGTCTTTGATGCTTTCCCAAGTCCGGCGCAGCGTAGCAGGATCGTGCGCGAGCGCTTTCCAGAAGTTGTTGATCCAGTCGGTGTTGCGCGTGCGCATAATGTCGTCGTAGACAGCGCGCACTTCCGGTGATGCATCCGCGTACTCAATCAATCCGAGTGTGGCCATGCGGCCAGAGTAGCGGAAGTTCCTCTTATACCCGCACGGCGCAGCCCGGGTGGCCGCACTCGCACGTCACGGATGCCTGCTGGCCCGCGCCTTCGCAATAGGCGCCGCAATACTTGCTATCCTCGCGCGCCTGGCAATTACAGCTCGGGTGCGCACACTTCTTCGGTGTTTCGTTAGCCATGTCCGTTGGACGCCGGCGCGTTCACTTTGTGACACCGGCAGCACCTGGGAAACCCTCTCAACCGCCCTCGTGTCTACAGCATGGGTACCAATCTAAAGGATGGACACCGGCCTTTGAAGGAGGGTTCCGTGGCAGAAACTGCGTCTGACGTTCTTATCGACGTGCTTCATGAATGGGGCATCGACACGATTTTCGGGCTCCCGGGCGATGGCATCGACGGGATTATGGAAGCGCTGCGTAAGAAGCAGGACAAAGTGCGCTTCATCCACGTGCGCCACGAAGAAGGCGCGGCGTTCATGGCATGCGCGTGGGCCAAAGTAACGGGCCGCATCGGTTGTTGCCTGGCCACCTCGGGGCCGGGCGGTATTCACCTGCTCAATGGCTTATATGACGCGAAGCTCGACGCCCAGCCAGTTGTCGCGATTACCGGCATGCAATTTCACGATGTCATAAACACGCACACGCAGCAGGACGTTGAGCTCGACAAGCTATTCATGGATGCATGCGTATACAACGCGCGCGTCATGGGTCCGGATCATGTGGAGAACGTCACGGAGCTCGCCTGCCGCACCGCGCTCGCGTTTCACGGTGTGTCGCACATTTCGATTCCGGTCGACTTTCAGGACATGCCGCTCAGCGAAAAAATGCGCTCGGGGCGGAATGTAAAGCACCACGTCTCCAACCAATGGGCGCAGAGCGCGCAGGTGCCGAACCTGGACGACCTGCATAAGGCCGCCGAAATCTTGAATGCCGGCAAGAAAGTCATGATTCTCGCCGGAGCGGGCGCGCTGCATGCAACCGAGGAACTGGAGCACCTCGCGGAAAAACTCGGCGCGCCGATTGCGAAGCCGCTGCTCGGCAAAGCGTCCGTGCCCGACGACAGCCCGTATACAACCCAATCGATCGGACTGCTCGGCACGGCGCCGTCGCATGAAGCCGCGAAAAGCTGTGACACGCTGCTGATGGTGGGAACCTCGTTCCCCTACATCGAATTCCTGCCCAAGCCGGACCAGGCGCGCGGCGTACAGATCGACCGTTCGGCATGGCGCATCGGGTTGCGTTTTCCCGTCGACGTCGGTTTGGTGGGCGATAGCAAAACGACGCTGCAAATGCTGCTGCCCCTTTTAAAACGCAACGAAAATCGTGCGTTTCTGCAGCAAGCACAGGCCGGCATGAAGGAGTGGCGCGAGGTTATGCAGAAGCGC
>JAICMB010000170.1 GCA_025929455.1 Bryobacteraceae bacterium
GGCGCAGCAACGCTGTTTAATGCGCCACTTACGCCGTTAAGGACAGGCTGGGGTCGGCGCGCAAATCGAAGCCGGCGAACTCGCGCCGCTGCAACTTTGGAATGGCGGCGGCGGCAATCATCGCGGCGTTGTCGGTGGACAGGGCCGGGGTAGGGAAGTAGACGGGGTAGGGCAGGTGCGCGGCTGCCGCGGCTTCGCGCAGGCCGGAATTGCACGCGACGCCGCCCGAGATGATCAGCGAGCGCGCGTTAATCTCTTCGGCGGCGATGGCGGCATGCGAAAGCAGTTCCTGAATTACGGTGTGTTGAAACGAAGCCAACAAGTCCAGCGTTTGCGCCGGAGACGCCGCGCGGTAGTCCTCAATGGACGGGTTTACCAGTCTCCGGCGCGTCTCGATCTCGGCCGCCATATCGCGCGCTTCAACCCAGCGCAGCACGGCCGTTTTCAGCCCGCTGAAGCTGAAGTCGAGAGCATTGCCCTTCATCTTCGGCGACGTGAAGCGCACGGCTCGCGGATTGCCGAAGCGCGCGAGACGATCGACGATCGGGCCGCCGGGGTACGTGTATCCGAGTAGTTTCGCTACCTTATCGAAAGCTTCTCCCGCGGCATCGTCGCGTGTCTTGCCGAGTAAGCGGTATTCGAATCCCTCGCGAACCTCGAACAGGTGCGTGTGGCCGCCGCTCACGACCAGCGCGAGCGCGGGGTATTCGATTGCATTGCCGCACTCCAGCACTACGGCGTGAATGTGCCCTTCAATATGATTCACCGCGATCAGCGGCAGCCCGCGCGCAAATGCCAGCGCCTTCGCATACGTGATTCCGACCAGCAGCGAGCCGGCGAGGCCCGGCCCTTGCGTCACTGCGATGGCGCTCAAATCGTCGAGAGAAACGTTGGCGTCCTCGAGCGCCTCGCGGACGACTGGAACGATGTTGCGCAGATGCTCGCGGGAAGCGAGTTCCGGAACCACGCCGCCGTATTTGCCGTGTGTGGAAAGCTGGGACGCAACAACCGAGCTGACGATGCGCGCCCGGTTTGTACTCGAGTCATCCGCGACGACCGCTGCCGCCGTTTCGTCGCAGGATGACTCGATGCCCAGTATCCTCATGTTTTTAGGATAGGTGTAATGGAAGGAGTAAAGGAAGGATGAAGAGGCGGCAGTGAAGGAAGTTATAGGCGGGATGAGGAGGGCAAACCTATAGAAATCAATCTTTCAGAGTTCAACTACGAGCTGCCAAACGAAGCCATCGCGCAGCGGCCGCTCGCGGATCGTGCCGCGTCGCGCATGCTGGTACTCGACCGCGCCGCGGGCCGCTGGGAAGATCGCATGTTCCGCGATCTCCCCGCGTTTCTCGCGGCCGGCGACTGCCTGGTGCTGAACGACTCGAAAGTCTTTCCGTCGCGGCTGTTCGGCCATCGCACGGGCGTGCATGCGTTGCCGGTTGGCAAACACAATCCCAAGCGCCACGAGAACCTGTCGGGCCGCGTCGAGGTCTTCCTGTTGCAGCCCATTTCCGCCGACGCCCGCACGTGGCAAGCATTGGTACGGCCCGGCCGCAAGATGCGGACCGGCGAACGCATCGTCTTCGACGGCGGCGTCGAAGCCGAAATTCTCGGGCGCGGCGGCTTCGGCGAACGCACGCTCCGCTTCGATGTCGATGGCGACGTTTACGCATTGCTCGACCGCATCGGTCATGTGCCGCTGCCACCGTATATCAAGCGGGCGGACAATCCCGAAGACCGCTCGCGCTATCAAACCGTGTTCGCGCGCGAAACCGGCTCCGTAGCGGCGCCCACCGCCGGGTTGCACTTCACGCCCGAAGTTCTCGAGCGCTGCCGCGAATCCGGCTCCGCCATCGCGTACGTCACGCTGCACGTCGGGCTCGGAACATTCCAGCCCGTGCGCGGCGCAACGCTGCATTCGGAGCACTTCGACATCGCGCCCGACGATGCCGAACGCATCCGGTCCGCGCACCGCGCCGTCTGCGTCGGTACCACCAGCGTGCGCGCCGTCGAAAGCTACTGGGCCGGACGCCGCCACGAAACCGACCTGTTCATACGGCCCGGCTTCGCGTTCCAGCGCACCGGCGCACTGCTGACCAACTTCCACCTGCCGCAATCGAGCCTTCTAATGCTGGTCTGCGCGCTCGGTGGAACGGAACTGGTGCTCGGCGCGTACCGGCACGCCGTTGCCGCGGGTTACCGCTTTTATTCGTACGGCGACTGCATGCTGCTGGTGTAAGTGGAATCGAGAAAGCGCATCCAGGCCTCAATGCCATAGGAGTTGTGCTTTTTCAGAGCGTGGTAGCCATCGTGAACCGCTTGCGGGTCGCGCAGCAGGGCGCGGCCTACGCGCGCGATGTCGAGGACGTCGTCCGCCATTGCCTTCCAATGATCGGGCGCCCAATCGATCGCATGCGAAACCACGCTGGCTACACCTTCCGCAACGCCGTCTGCCGTGACCATGTTGAACGACTCGGTGTAGCTCGGCTGCAGCAGCAGGTGCATGTTGCCGACACTCTGCCGGAAGGTGGGCCACGATTGCCAGCCGTTCTGCATGATGCGTACGCCGGGTATACGGTCGACCATCGCGTGCACCGCACGCATGACCACATCCCCGCCGCCCTCCATGCGTCCGCTCGAAATATAAAGTTCGAGGTCCGCTTTTAGCCCGCGCGCGATCGTGACCGCGGCTGCGGCGGCGCTCATAAAATTCTTCAGCGGACGGACAGCGCCGAACGCGCCGATGCGCAGCGTGCCTCCGTAGAACTGCGGACGGCAGCGCGGCTGGCCGTCGAGCCAGTACAGGTTCGGGAGATATGTGCACGGGCGCGCATAAGTGGTGCGCAGCCAGTTGCAAAAGCGCAGGCTATTGCCGGAAATATGAAAGTTGTGCGCGCCGCACTCGATTTCCATGGCTTCGCGGACCAGCTTGACGCCGTTCGAGTCGGCCTGCAGGAAGCCGACGTTGGAATGGCAGTTCACGGCGAAGCGCGTATCGGGATAGCGGGTGATCAGCGTTTGGATTTCAACCGACGGAATCCAGGGCGCGGAGATTACGACATGCGTGGCGGGTTCGCGATGCAGGCGTTCGGCGAGATCGCGGGCGTGAACCAACGGCCAGACCTCGGTAGCGATGCCGCGCGACCGCAGCATCTTGCAGGTATTCATGGCGGAGACGCCGAGCCCGATGTGGCTGACGTGCCGGTTGGCAGCAAAATTTTTGTAGGCGAGGATGAGTTTCATGACATCTGCTCTGTCTCGAAGGTAGGGCTCGCCCCGTGCGCTGAAATTGCGTTTTCCCGGTAAATAGCTGAATCGCAAACGAATAAAATCCCGTTTTGGCCGTCACGCCGTTTTTCGCGCCCTACGCGACAAGCTGTCTCAACCGCAAGACAGACTGTCACTCGCGGAACCGCCGGTGCGCCGAAAAGGCCTGTGTTTCATGCGTTTGTGCGTTGGCGACGCGATTGCCAGAAGATGGGCATGCAACCACGTCTTTGCGCACGCCTTCCGCGGATCGTGCGCCTCTCCGCTCTGGCACTCGTGTTGTCATCGGTGCTCGCCCTCGCCGATGATGCGAAGATCTCGCCGGACTTGCGGCCTCTGCTTGCAAATCCGTCCGCTCCCGTCAACGTAATCGTGCAGTACAACTCGCCGGTGCAGACTTGCAGCGGCGGGTTGCTGGGCGGGCTACTGTGCACCGTCGTCGACCTGCTCGGGGGCGTCGTCCATACCGTCTTCTCTCTCATCAATGCCGTCTCGGCGACCGTGCAGGCCGGCAACATTGTCAATCTGTCGAACCAGTCAAATGTCAAATACATTTCGCTCGACCGCTCGCTTCACCCCACGCTCGACTATTCGACGGACGCGGTGGGTGCGCCGGTGGCGTGGAACTTCGGGCTGCAAGGCAGCGGCATTGGTGTTGCCGTCATCGACAGCGGCATCGCGAACCATCGCGACCTGCTGGCCGCCTCGGGCAAATCGCGCGTTGTGTACCGCAAGAGCTTCGTCTCAGGCGGCCATAACTACGACGACTTCGGTCACGGCACGCACGTGGCCGGCATCATCGCGGGGAACGGAGCGTCTTCGAACGTCCCGGGGTCGCCGCACGTTCTGCGCGGACTGGCGCCCGGTGCGAACCTCATCGATTTGCGGGTGCTGGATGCGAGCGGCGCTGGATCGGACAGCGCTGTCATCGCGGCGCTGCATACGGCCGTGAGCCTGAAATCGAAGTACAACATCCGCATTGTGAACATCTCGCTCGGCAGGCCGGTGTACGAGAGCTGCAGGATCGATCCGCTATGCCAGGCTGTCGAAGCGGCGTGGCGGAGCGGCATTGTAGTGGTGACCGCGGCGGGAAACTACGGCCGCAACGGCTACGCGACCGTGACGGTACCGGGCAATGCTCCGCACGCCATTACGGTCGGCGCGATGAAGACCGAGGACACGTACGGACGCACCGACGATCTCGTGGCCAGCTACAGCTCGCGCGGGCCGTCGTACTTCGATGCCACGGTGAAGCCTGATATCGTGGCGCCGGGCAATCTGGTTGTCTCGCTGCTTGCGCCGGGTAGTACGCTCGCCGCAACGTATCCCGAGAACGTCGTAGCGCCTTCGTATTACAGCGCGGGTGGGCCGGCGCAGTACTTCCGCATGAGCGGTACGAGTATGGCGTCACCGGTCGTGGCCGGCGCGGCCGCGCTGATGCTGCAAAAGGATCCGTCGCTGAGTCCCGATACGATCAAAGCGCGACTGATGAAGACCGCGTACAAACAGTTCCCGGCCGTGAGCACGGCGACTGATACCAGCACGGGACAAAGCTATGTCGATGCGTACGACATGTTCACAATCGGCGCCGGCTATCTCGACATCGCGGCGGCTCTGAGCAGCACCGATCAGGCCTACCGCGATACCGCTTCGCCGGGCGTTCTGTTCAATCCGTTAACGCAGCAAATTCTGCTGGCCGGCTCCGGCGCGCAACTGTGGAACAGCTCTTCGACGTGGGCTAATGGAGCGGTTTGGGGCACCAATGCGTTCATGCCGGGCCTGGCGAGCACTGGCGCCGTCTGGGGCACGGGAGCCGTGTGGGGAACCGGTGCCGTGTGGGGAACGGGTGCCGTGTGGGGCACCGGCGCGGTGTGGGGAACGGGAGCCGTGTGGGGCACCGGCGCGGTGTGGGGCACGTCGGAAATGTCCGGCGAAAAGTAGACACGAACCTGGCGCGGCCGGTCTTGTGCCGGCTGCGCCCCCGCCTGATAACCTCGAACTAAGTGGTTCTCCTCGCTCTGGCGCTCGCGCCGGCGTTTTATCGCGACGTACTGCCCGTTCTCCAGAAACATTGCCAGTCCTGCCATCGCCCCGGCGAGATCGGCCCTATGCCGATGACTACATACGCCGAGGTGCGGCCCTGGGCGCGCGAGATTCGCGATGCAGTCGTGACGCGCCGCATGCCCCCGTGGTTCGCCGATCCGCGCTATGGCCATTTCTCAAACGATCCATCGCTCAGCGCGGACGAGATCGACATCATCAAGGCCTGGGCCGCCGCCGGCGCACCCGCGGGGTCGAAGCGCGACGCGCCGCCGCCGGTGCACTGGCCGGCGGACTGGCGCATCGGCAAGCCCGATCTGGTCGTCTCCATGTCGCGGCCTTTTCCAATCCCGGCCAACGGCACCATCGAGTATCAATACATTATTCTGCCGGCTTCGTTCGCGCAGGACCGATGGGTGCGCGCAGTCGAGATACGCCCCGGCAATCGCGCCGTGGTGCATCACGCGGTGCTATACGTGCGCGAGCCCGGTTCCGAATGGCTGCGCGACGTGCCTAAAGGCGTGATGTACGCGCCGCCTGCGGCCGATGCCGCCGCGAAACGCGCCGCCGGCTTCACCACCTCCGATATCCTCGCCGTCTATACGCCCGGCGCGCTCGCCATGACGTGCCCGCCCGGCATGGCGAAGAAAATTCCGGCAGGCTCCGACCTGGTTCTGCAGATCCACTACACCTCGCGTCCGACTGCGCAGCAGGACCAAACGCGCGTGGCGCTGGTCTATTCGGAAGTCCCCCGCCAGCGCATCCTGACTCTGCAGATGGACCGGAACTCGTTTACGATTCCACCGGGCGCGGCCGACTACACCATCTCGGTCTCCGGCACGCTGCCCCGCAATGCGCTGCTGATCAGCATGCTGCCGCATATGCACCTGCGCGGCAGCGAATTCGACTACCAGATGGCGGTTCCGGGCCAGCCCCTCCAAACGTTGCTCCGCGTGAAGCCGTACGATTTCTACTGGCAGCTTTCGTACAGGCTGAAGCAGCCCATACAACTGCATGGCGGGGACCGCCTGGTCTTCACCGCGCATTATGACAACAGCGCGAACAACCCGCGCAACCCCGATTCCACGGCCACGGTTCATGCGGGCGAGCAAAGCTGGGAGGAAATGATGGTCGGCTTCTTCGATCTCGCGGTCGAGCCGGATGTGAACAAGAACGCGTTCTTCGCCGCGCGCCGGCGGCATTAATATGCAACACGCATTTCTGTGCGCCACCTGTGGCATGCAGTACCCGCCGTCCGAGGGACCGCCGGAGCATTGCCCCGTTTGCGAAGACGAGCGCCAGTACGTATGCGCCGATGGGCAGCAATGGATCACTCCGGAAGAACTGGTGCGCGATCACGCCAACGACATCCGCGAGGAGGACCCGCACGTATGGTCGATCCACACGCGGCCCTCGTTTGCGATCGATCAGCGCGCGTTTTTCATCGAGACCGGCGCGGGTAACACTCTGTGGGACTGTGTGGCGCTGCTCGACGAAGCCGCGATCGAGCACATTCGCACGCGCGGCGGCATCCAGGCGATAGCCGTTAGCCATCCGCACTATTACGCTTCGATGATGGACTGGAGCGCCGCGTTCGGCAATGCGCCGATTTTCATCCACGAGCGCGATCGCCAATGGGTAATGCGGCCCGACTCTCGCGTGCAATTCTGGACCGGCGATTCACACCCGCTGTTCGCCGGCGCGACGCTGGTGCACACGCCCGGTCACTTCGAC
>JAICMB010000550.1 GCA_025929455.1 Bryobacteraceae bacterium
CGGTTCACCTGTGCGAGTGCATCCACGCGCGGCAGGTAGGCGGTGCGTGCGAGGTCGATCGCGGCGGCGGCGGCATTGATCTGCTCCTGGGAAACGCGGATGGAGGGATAGTTCTTCAATGAGCGCTCGACGGCTTGGGACAGCGTGACGGGCGTCTGTGCTTGCAGGCCGCAGATCGCGAACAGGCAGGCAGCGAAGACTGCCTGCGCCACGGAGCAGCAGAGCCGGGACCAACTCTTCGCGGCACGATAGGGCAGCCGGCAAACAACAACCGGCCGCCCCACCTCGGATCCTGCTTCAATCGCCTTCGATGAGCTCATGAAACAGTTCCCGGACTTTGCTCTTCGATGCCATCAGCGCCTTGCGGCCCAGCGGCGTGGCGCGATACAGCTTGCGGAGCGATTTTCCATTCCGTTGTTCGGAGGAGCGCAGATATCCTTTTTTTTCGAGGCTCTGCAGCAGCGGGTAAAGACTGCCGGCGCTGATGCGATAGCCATGCCGCGCGAGCTCTTCGATCATCCCCAGTCCGAAGATCGGGCCTTCCGAGGCGTGATGCAGAACGTGCAGACGGATGAGGCCGGAGTAGAGGTCGCGGTCGGCGCCCGCTCCGTCTGGCTCTGATTTCGATTTCGACATCCGATAAGCAACCGATGTTAGCATGTGCGACAGGAGGGCCGCATGGTGACGCGCCGGAACTTTATTGCTGGGACCGCGGCTTTGGTTAGCGCGAGCGCGGCGGAGAAAACTCCACACACGGGGCGCGCCGACGTGTCGCTGCGCATTGGCCCGGTGCTCGCCGATATTGCGAAAGACCACACCATCAGCACCATCGGATACAACGGCACAGTGCCGGGCCCGATCGTGCGCCTGCGCGAGGGCGTTCCCGTCACCGTCGATCTGTTTAACGACACGGATACGCCGGAGCTGGTCCACTGGCATGGCCAGATCATCCCGGCCGAGATCGATGGCGCTGCCGAAGAGAAGAGCCTCTCGGTGCCGCCGCACGGCCACATCCGCTACCGGTTGACACCACGACCCGCGGGCACACGCTTCGTCCATACGCACGTTATGGCGATGTCGGACGTGAACCGCGGGACCTATACTGGCCAGTTCGCGGTCGTCCACATCGAGCCGAGACAGAACCCCGGCCGCTACGACGCGGAGTTCTTTCTCGCTACGCACGAATGGGAGCCGTTCTTCACCACCGAAGAGGAAATGGAAGAAGACGACGCGGGTAAACCAACACCCGAGGAAGAAGCGAAAGAGAAGAACGCAAAGCCGAATGGGTGGGAGATCGGCTACCAGCGCTTCACGATCAACGGCAAAAGCCTCGGCTACGGCGAGCCGCTGCGCGTCAAGCAGGGCCAGCGCGTGCTGTTCCATTTTCTGAACGCGAGCGCGACGGAAAACATCAAACTCGCGCTGCCGGGCCATCGCTTTCTGGTCACGGCGCTCGATGGCAACCCGGTGCCGCACCCGGCGGAGGTGGACGTGCTCGAACTCGGCACCGCGGAACGTATCGACGCCGTCGTCGCGATGAACCATCCGGGCGTTTGGATCCTGGGCACGCCGCGCGATGACGACCGCGGCAACGGCATGGGCATCGTGGTCGAGTACGCGAACCGGAGCGGCAAGCCGCAGTGGATCGCGCCGCCCAAGTCCATCTGGGACTACACGCTGTTCGGCACGAGCCGCGCGGCGGCGAAGCCCGACGAAACGATTCCGCTCGTTTTCGGAAAGATCAACGGCGGCAAAGGCGGCTTCAACCGGTGGACCGTCAACGGCAAGAGCTTCAATGAGAAGGATGCACCGCATGTTCTGCACCGGGGCCGGCGCTACCGCCTGATCTTCGACAACCACACCGATGACCCGCATCCGGTACACTTGCATCGCAACAGCTTTGAGCTGGTCGATGTGCACGGCAAGCCCACGGCCGGCGTGCTCAAGGATGTAGCACTCGTGAAAGGATTCCGCAAAGTGACGGTGGACGTTACGCCGGCGCTCGACGGCTTGACTCTGTTCCACTGTCATCAGCAGCTTCATATGGACTACGGATTCAAGCGGTTGTTCAACGTGGTTTGAAATGAGACGTCCCTTGGCGGCCGCATGGTTGAACCGCGCGCACATCACGCTTGCGCCGCATCATATGGCCGGCGCGCCGATCCGCGTCCGCTTCCGGCCGGAGCTTACGGTTTCGCGCGGTAAGCTGCTATCGAGCAAACAGCACGGCGAGCCTGTCCACGCCGGATGCTTCATTCGCAAACGCCTGATCGTGCTCGAAACCGAGCTGTCGCGTCGCCCGCGCGAACTGGCGCGCATTTACGTACACGAGCTGTTTCACTTTGTCTGGGCGCGCCTGGGCAATCCGCTGCGCGCGTCCTGGAGCGAACTGCTCGAACGCGAAATCGCACGCGGTGTCCGGGGCGAGTTGGGGTGGTCCGCGCAGCTTCGCAAAGACGCGCTGCGCCGCACGGCGGAGTGGAGCAGAGGCGCGTGGGCGCTATATGCGTGCGAAAGCTTTTGCGACACCGCCGCGTGGTGTTACGCGGGCCGGCGGCCGCACCCGGAGTTCACGCTATCACAGCGCGCCCGCGCGGCACGTAAGACGTGGTTTGAAACGCAGCTCAGTATGCCGCTGCGGTTCTGACCGGTTTATCCGAGCACGGTAAACGGGTCGCCGGACTGCAACGCCGGCGCGGACCTCCGCGGGGGAACCTGTAAATCCGGCATGGGCTTGCCCTGGAACAAACGGTGGCAGGGCTTGGCGATCCATTGCGCCCACAAGCTCGCGCGCTTCCGCCGTGCGCTATCCGTCGCGATGCCGGTGGTGGCGTACATCTGCCGGTACAGCTTCGAGATCAGCAGGAACGCGAGCCGCGCGCGCAGCGTCGGCGCGCACCGTGAGCGCTTCCATATCGCGGGTAGCGAGTAAAAGCGGTCCCACACCGCCTGCGTCCGCTGACGCATCTCTTCCGAGTTCATGGTCGGATGCGGCATGAACATTTTCGGCCGTACCTCCGGCGGGATCAGCCAGTACCGCGTGATCGGAACGCCATCCTGCAGCGGAATCTCGCCTCCGAACGATTTTTCCCAGCGCTCGAAATCCACGGTGCCGGCGAACGGCGTCAGCATCACGAATTGTGCGAAGGTCAGGCCCGA
>JAICMB010000035.1 GCA_025929455.1 Bryobacteraceae bacterium
AGTTCGGCGGGAACGGAGCCTGCCAGAAACTCGCGGCCCTGCCGGTCGCGCAGGATCCACGCGATCTCCAGGTAGCGGATAGGACGATCGGAGCGGTTGCGCACTTCAAAACGCGGGGCGCGCGCCTCGTTGAGCGCGACCTGCGCCGATCCGGCTAGCGGTTCCACCGGCGCGTCCGGCAGGTTCAGAAACGCGAACTGCATCTGACGCTCGGCTCCGGCGTTGGTGGCGCGGCCGCCGCGCACCATCTGCACGTCGAAACCGTTCTGCGCGGCGCCGCGCTGCAGCAGCGCGAGAATTTCGTTTTGCACGCGCTGCGCCCCGCCCTGCGCCAGCAAGTTCTGGAAGTGGCGTCGATCGCGGCGTGCTTCCAATTCGCACACCGTGAGAGCACGCCGTGAGTTCAATTTGTCCGGCCCGTAAAAGGAGAGGTCTTCAAACAGCACGCCGTCCAGGCCGATGACCACCGGCGTGCTTTGCCCGGCACCCTGCTGCGCCGGACGTAACAGCCGCATGTCGATACGGACCGGAATGGTCTCGCCCGGGCCCGCGTCGATGCTCGCCAGCGTGACGGAACCGCGCCCGCCCGCCGTGATATCTTGCGACGTAACCGACAGCGTAATGCCGCGGATGTGCCGCTTGCTCGAATTGCGAAGCGTGAGCGCCGCGCGCAAATCGACCACCACCGCACCGCCACGCGCGGTCTCCGAGGAATCGCCGTAATCGGCGCCGAGCAGCGCGACCGGCGAATCGGCCGGCAACACCAGTTTGGGCAGTACGGCCGCGCTTGCTGCCGACACGCCGGCAATCACCACCACAGCGCCCGCGAAGCGCCCGAAACTACTGGGCATAGTAAACCTTCGTGATCGTCGCTACACCCGTATCGGGATCAACGTAGCGCGCGTCTGCCGAACCCTGCATGTTAATCGAAACGTCCACGCTGTCCGCGCGCGCGTTCACAAATTTCATCGCCGTGCCGTTGGCCTTCAATTCAATACCCGTGGGCGATGCTTCGAGAACCACGTTATCGGCCATCGCGCCCGCGCCCGTACGTTGTCCCGCTTCGCGGTGCGCGATCGCGTTCAGCGACCTTATCAGATGTTCCGCCTGCTCCCGCGGCATGTTGATCCACATGGCGCCTGTGAGCAGCGCCGCGATTCCGCTCAGCGCCGCCGCCATGGCCCAAGCCGAGCGCGGACGCCGCTGCACGACCGGCGCAACGCACTCGCCCGCCGCCAGGCCGACGTGAATGTTTGCCGTGATCTCTTCACCCAGACGCTCCCAGTCGAGTCCCGGCGGCATGCCCACCGCGGCCTCCGCCACTAGCTGCCGGCCTTCGCGCAACGCTCGCACACGCGCGGCGCAACTCGCGCAACGCCGTACATGCGTCCGCAGCAGCAGACGATCCATAAACGGCAGATCGTCGCCGGTCAGAAGCGCCAAGCGGGTTTCGGCCGGATGCTGTTTCATGGTTTTCTCCGCTCCAGGTAACGGCGGAATTTTATGCGCGCATTGGCGATGTGCGACCGCACCGTGGCTTTCGAACAGTTCAGCCGGCGCGCCACTTCCTCGGCCGGCAGCCCCTCGACATCGCGCAGAATCAAAGCCGTGCGCTCTCGTTCCGTGAGCACCGCCAGGCCTTCTTCAAGATATACGCGCCGCTCGGCGCGCAGCACGGCCTGCTCTGGGCTTTCGCCCTCGTGCGTGAGCGGCTCGGCGACCGCATCGATCTCGCAAAAATTAACTTTTCCGTGACGGCGCAGGAAATCGATAGCCGTGTTGCTCGCGATGCGCGACAGCCAGTGCGCAGCCTTTTCGAGGTCCTTGAGCTGGTCCTGCCGCTGCAGAGCCTTTATGAATGCTTCCTGCGTAAGCTCCTGGGCATCGTCGACGTTACCGACAATGCGGTAGATGAGCAGGAAAACCCGGCGTAAGTTGTCAGAAATGAAGCGGTTCTGCTGCTCGTGCGTCGAAGGGGCAACGCCTTCCAGCCCGGACCACCCGCCGCGCTCGTTCATGCCTGCTCCGTTATTTAACCGCTCACAAACCGCAGCCGCCATCAATAACAAACCTGACGGCGCTTAGGACCGAAACGTGCAACCTGCCCCGCAGTCGGGGCGCATCGCGGATAACCTGATTATAGGGCGGCAGCGCTCGGCGTTGCAGGCCCGGCGGCCGGTTCGTTTTTATATTCCACGCCGACCAGGAAAAGCCCACGCGCGGGCAGCGCCGGACCGGCCGCAATCGCACAGCCCGGTTGCAGCCGCGCGGCCACCTCTTCAGGCGCGAGGTTGCCCTTGCCTACTTCAAAGAGCACGCCCACGATATTACGGACCATATGCTTTAGAAATCCGCTGCCGCGGACCGTGTAGGTAAGCCGCTCGCCGTCCGTTGCCACCTCCGAGCAGAAGATGCGGCGCACCTTCGACCCGCCATGGGCGTCCTTATCATCCGCCGCCGCGAAGGCCGTGAAGTCGTGCTCGCCGGTGAACATTTCCGCCGCCGCGCCCATCGTTCCAAGGTCGAGCGGATACGGATGGTGATGCACATAACGCCGCTCAAACGGCGAGCACACCTCCCCGCGCCACACCCGGTACTCGTACGTCTTCGCGATCGCGTCGAAACGCGGGTGAAAATTCGAAGCCGTTTCCGCGACCGTAAGCACGCGGATATCGCGCGGGAGCAGCCGGTTCAGCGCCTTCATGAGATTGGCCGCCGGAATAGGGTTTTCGAGCGAAAACGCTGCCGTCTGCGCCAGCGCGTGCACGCCGGCATCGGTCCGCCCGGACCCGGCCACCTGCACGGTGCGACCTTCAATCTCGGAAACCGCGTCCTCGAGCGTGCCCTGAATCGTCGCTAGTCCAGGCTGAACCTGCCAGCCGTGGTAGTCGGTCCCGTCGTAAGCCACGGTGATGCGGATGCGCCGCACCGATCGGTACGCGGGCGCCGCGGTGGGCCGCGAACCCGGCTTCTCGACCGGCAGGCCTTCGCGGCAGAGCGGGCATTCCTGCGCCGGGTAGGCGAGCACCTGCATGGTCTTCAGCGCGATATAGGGTACGCCCGCATCGGCGGCTCCGGCGCTGCGGTCGATGATCGAGCCCGCGGCGATAACGTTCGCACCCGCCTTTTGCAAAAGTTTCACGACCTCGCGCGTGCTGCCGCCGGTGGTAACTACATCTTCGACGACCACGGCCGTTTCGCCGGGCGATACCGTGAAGCCGCGGCGCAGGGTCATACCGCCGGCCGCATCGCGCTCGGCAAAGATGAAGCGCGCGCCGAGCGCCCGTGCGACTTCATGCCCGATGATCAGGCCGCCGATCGCCGGCGCTGCAACCATGTCGATGTGGGAAACCGCGTGCCCGCGGCGAAACTCGGACGCGAGCATCTGGCCGAAACGCTCGGCGTGCCGCGGGTGTTGCAGCACGAGCGCGCATTGCAGGTATTCCGGGCTGTGGAGGCCGCTCGTCAGCCGGAAATGTCCGCGCAAATACGCGCCCGTCTCATCAAACGCGCTGAGAACGGGATCGTCGCTCAAACGCGTAGGGTACCACCGGGTTTACGCTACGGCGCGAGGATCACGACGGCGCTCCCGGTCGACGCCGGATTCGCGACGCTGGTCGCGGTAAGGGTGAACCATTGCAACGTTGTGACGGCACTGGGCGCGGTATACACGCCAGATGGCGAGATGGTGCCCACGCCCGAGACATTCCAGGTGACGCGCTGGTCGTTGGCGCCGTCCACCGTGGCCGTGAACTGTTGCGAAGCGCCGGAGTGGACGACATACCAGGTCGGCGCAACCCTCACAGTTACGAATTGCGAGACCGGCACCGTGAGCGATATGGTCGCGCGGGCGGACTTGCTCGGGTCCGCGACGCTGGTGGCTGTGACCGTGACGGTCTGGGCACTGCCGATCAACGCCGGCGCGGTATAGAAACCCGATGCGGAGATGCTGCCGATTGCCGGGCTAATGGACCACATCACGGCGGCGTTGGAAGCGTTCGCCACGCGAGCGGTGAACTGCTGCGTAGCGCCTGCGCCGAGTGAAACGGAGGTCGGCGTCAGCGAGATGCTGGCGGCGGGGACGAGTGAGATTACAGCCGTGTCCGATTTGCTCGGATCGGCCGTGCTAGTTGCCGTTAGCGTAATGGTTTGCGCACTGGCGATGGATGCGGGGGCTGTGTATAGTCCCGCCGCTGTGATGCTGCCCACCGCAGGGGAAACGCTCCAGGTTACGGCGCTGTTGGAGGTGTTAGAAACGCGTGCAATGAACTGCTGCGTATCGCCGGCGCCCAGCGAAACCGACGCGGGCGCGAGTGAGACGCTGGCGGCTGGAATCAGCGAAATCACGGCGGTATCGTATTTGCTCGGGTCCGCGGTGCTGATCGCTTTCAACGTGATGGTCTGCGCGCTGCCGATGGACGCGGGCGCGGTGTAAAGACCGGATGACGTGATGGTGCCGACGGCCGGGCTCAGCGACCAGGTCACGGCTGTGTTGGAGGCGCTCGACACACGCGCGACGAACTGCTGCGTCGCACCGGCGCCAAGCGAAACCGATGCCGGCGCGAGCGACACGCTCGCATTCGGAACCAGCGAGACGACTGCCGTAGCCGACTTGCTGTTATCGGCGAAGCTCGTCGCGACCACCGTCACATTCTGTGCGGCTGTCACGGATGCCGGCGCGGTGTATAAGCCGCTTTCCGAGATGCTGCCCACCGCCGGGCTGAGCGTCCATTTAACAGCCGTTGTCGAGGCGCCGCTTACGCGCGCCACGAACTGCTGAGTTGCGCCTGCGCCGAGGGAGACCGACGAGGGTGTGAGTGAAACACTCACGACCGGAACCAGCGAAATCACAGCTTTGTCCGATTTGCTCGGGTCCGCGGCGCTTGTTGCCATCACAGTCACGGTCTGGGCGCTCGTGATGCTTGCGGGCGCGGTGTACAGGCCCGCTCCTGAAATCGATCCCACGGCCGGAGTGACCGTCCACGTTACGTCGCCATTTGCAGTCCCGCTAACCACTGCGCGGAACTGCTGCGTGCTGTTCGCGGCCAGCGAAGCCGAGTCAGGCGAAACAGATACGGTCACCACCGACGGCGCGGGCCCGCCATCACAGCCGACCGCTTCGTTCGTCTCATCCGTTCCGTACGGCCGAACGCCGTACGCCGGTTCGCTACAGCCGCGTTCAATCGCTCCAATGTCGGGGCCCGCTCCGTCATAGGAATCGTTGATATTCGGAAGTACGATGGCGGCATCGACGACCGGCGCCGTGGCACCGGGAGTCACGTCCTGCGGCGACAGCAGCGGCCTATACGAGAGTGGCGCCAGAAGACCGCTCGCGAATGGCGAACGCAGCAGCACCATACCGCGACTTTCCATGCCGGCTGCCTGCATTTGTGAAAAACCGCTCCACACCTGGGTCCCGCCGAGACTTAGAAAATGCCAGAACATGCGCCCGTCTGGAGAGTAGGCGTTTGCATTGAAGGTGCCGTCGTCAATGGGCGCGTCCCAGTGCACCATCTCGTACGGGATCGGGTCAGGTCCGACGAACAGATTGTTTTCGAGGACGATGTGGTGGCTCGCGGCCGGCGTGGTGACTAACAGCGCATGCTGCGGCGAGACAAAGGTGTTGTTGTACACCAACACGCCGTTCGGTTCATGTACGCCCCCGCTCAGTTCGGCATGGAATTTGATCTGCTCGCTGACAGCGTTCACGACGACATTGCGGAAGATATATGCCGGACCGGCGTGCACCGGCTGTACGCTGATGGGCATGTAGGTGTTCGTGAACCGGTTGCGGAAAGCGCGCGCATTGCCTTCCGAGCCGTCCAACTCGAGCGCGTTATCGTACGTCCACAGCACATCGTTGCCGTAGAAATCGACTGCGCGTGCGCCGTTATAAAGCGTTTTCATCGCATCGCCGTAGCCGGAGATGCGGTTGTACGCGACCACGTGGCCGAAGCCGCTCACCGAGATGCCGTCGTCGTTTGAATGTGCGCCGTTGTCGTCGGTGTATACGCGCGGCCACCTCAGGCGGCCTTCCAGGATGTTGTCGGCGATGTAGTAGTCGTATTGCGTTCCCTTGCCGCCAATACCCATGACTGTGTTCTTGATCTGTACGCGCTCTACTACGTTGCCGATCGTGTTGTTGCCCTGAAAGCGAATGGCGCGTTGCGCGTTTTGAATGGTCAGGTTTTCGATGTACGTGTAGCTTCCGTACACTTCGATGACGTTGCAAACCCCGCAACCCGCGCCGTCAAGGATTACGCCATCCTGACTCGCGCCGCGGATCACGATCGGATTCTGCGCCGTTCCGGAAGCACCGATGCCCGTAAAGCTGCCGCGATACACGCCATTGGCGAGTGTGATCACATCGCCGGGACGCGCGGACTGCAGAGCGGATCTCAGGCTGCTCATATCGCTCACGTTGCGGACTCGCGGAGTATCCGGATCGGAAGGCACTGGCCGCGTTGTCCCCGTTATGGTGAACACGCGATCGACCGGCCCATCGTCATCGTGCGCGTGTAACTCGATGTCGTACTGAGTCCCCGGTTTCAAATCGAAGATGCTGCCCGAGAACTGCGGCACGATCGAATAATTCGCGACCGTATTCGGGTGCACACGAAACAGCGGCAGCGCGGTCGACCACGACTGTGTTCCTGATTCGCGGAAGCGCACCGTGACTGCCGCGTTGTAGTTGTCATCGCCCGAGATCGGAAGTTTCACTCCGAGTACGGTAAGCGTCGGTCTGTCAAGCACCGGCGCGCCAGGCTGCAACACATTACCAGCGAATATACTGGGGGCTAAACACGCCCCGATGAGGGCAAGTTGTTTTAGTTGCATTGGAAAACAGATAGTAGGGCGAACGCGCGGGGAATCTCCCGTGTCTTGGAGAATACGGTGAATATTCCGCGGTTTTAATAAGAAATGGAACGCGCCGCGGACTCACACGAGCGTGGTTCCCCTATGCCGGCTTAGGCGTGCGTTGCTGCGGCTCCCGTCAAACCGCTAGTCCGGCCTGCCAAAGTGCGTAACCGACAGCCTGCCGGAAGTACAGCCACTTTTCGCGCCACCCGCTCCGCGGTACTTCCGGACGCGGCGAACCGTACACCTGCATGCCGTGCGATTCGAGCATCTTCTTCACGCGAAAGATGTGATACCCGTCGCTCACGACGATGGCGGAGTCCAGATTCATGCGCTCCATCATTTCTGAAACGGCCGCCACGCTCTGCGCCGTCGTTTCGCCTTCGTTCTCTACCGCGATGTTCTCCGGCGGAACACCGTGCTGCGTGAGATACGCGCGTCCAACGGAGCCCTCTGTAAACACCGGATCGCCGCCCGCGCCGCCGGTCGTGATGATGCGATGGGCCATGCCTTTGAGATACAGAAACAGCGCGTGATTGAGCCGCGCCTCCAGCACCGGAGACGGACGGCCGCGGTACTCCGCCGCGCCGAGCACGACGATGGCATCGGCAGGCTGGGCTTCGTCTACCGTGGACTGCTTCTGGATTTCCGACGCGATGTACCCCAGGTATCCGAGCACTGCCGCGACAGTCAGAAGTGCAACGGCTGCGGCAATCCGTTTCATGATAGAAAGAAGGACGCACCAGCGCCCGGCGCGTCCATACCGAAAGTCTAATGCATGGCGCGGCGAAGGCCCCATGGCGGTAATCACGAGTCCCCGCAACCCGCTGCTTAAAGATGTGCGCAAAGCCATCGCGCGCGGGACGCTGACCGCCGACGGATACGCGGTGGCCGAGAGCTTTCATTTACTTGAAGAAGCTCTGCGCAGCGCGCGCGAGATCGGCGCCGTGTTTGTAGCGGAGCGCTTGAAGAGCGCCGTCGAAGGGCACGTGCGCGGCTTGCGCGGCGTAACGGTCACGGTCCTGCCGGATGATGTTTTCGAACAGATTTCCGGAACCGAATCGAGCCAGGGCGTGCTGGCTCTGGTGCGGCCCAAGTCGTGGTCGCTCGATCACCTGTTCCGCCGCCGGTCGCTGGTGCTGGTGCTCGACGGCGTGCAGGATCCGGGCAACGCCGGCACCATGATCCGCTGCGCCGAGGCTTTCAGCGCCACCGGGGTCGCCATGCTGAAAGGCTCGGCGAACCCGTACAATCCCAAATCCGTGCGCGCCAGCGCGGGGTCGATCTTTCGCGTGCCGGTGGTGTCAGGAATCGACGAACTGCTGTTTCTTTCGGCCGTCGGCCAGCGGGAAGTGGACCTGTATTGTCTGAGCCCGCACGGCGGCACGCTGCTGCACCATTGTCCGTTTCACGGCTCGTGTGCAATCGTCGTCGGCAGCGAGGGCCGCGGCGTAAGCGAGCGAGTGCGCAACAAAGCGCTCGACCTGCGTATTCCGACCGCCGGGGTCGAATCGCTGAATGCGGCGCTGGCGGCAGGCATCGCCCTCTATGAAGCGCGCAAGCGGCGAATGCTCGAGCAATAAAGCATGAGTCTGTTTGAGCAGGACGCGCTCGCGCCGCAGGACGACAACGCCGGACGTCCGCTGGCCGAGCGCATGCGTCCGACTACGCTCACCGGGTACGCCGGGCAGGAGCACATTCTCGGGCCAGGCAAACCGCTGCGGGCCCAAATCGAGCGCGACGAGCTCAGCTCCATGATCCTGTGGGGGCCGCCGGGCGTCGGCAAGACCACACTGGCGCGGTTGATCGCGCTACACACGCATGCCGATTTCGTGCCGTTCAGCGCCGTGCTGGGCGGTATTAAGGAGTTCAAGGCCGTGATGGCGGATGCGCAGCGCAACCGGCGCAGCGGCCGCCGCACCGTCGTGTTCGTTGACGAGATCCATCGCTTTAACAAAGCGCAGCAGGACGCCTTCCTGCCCTACGTCGAGAGCGGCGATATCGTGCTCATCGGCGCGACGACGGAAAACCCGTCGTTCGAAGTGATCTCGGCGCTGCTTTCGCGCGCCAAGGTGTACGCGCTGCGGCCGCTTACGGACGAGGAGATCGTATCGCTGCTGCGCCGCGCGCTGCCGGTGGTGGGTGTGACCGCGGAAGAACCGCTGCTCGCGCAGATCGCTACGTACGCCAATGGCGATGCGCGCCGCGCGTACAACGTTCTCGAACTCGCGGCCGCGGCATCGGACGGCGGCGCGCTGTCGGCGCACGCCGTCGAGGACGCGCTGCAGCGCAAGATGCTGCTGTACGACAAGTCCGGCGAGGAGCATTACAATATCATTTCCGCGCTGCACAAATCCGTGCGGTCGAGCGATGTCGACGCCGCGCTGTACTGGCTGGGGCGCATGCTCGCGGCCGGTGAGGACCGGATGTACATCGCGCGACGCCTGGTCCGCATGTCCATAGAGGACATCGGCATGGCGGACCCGCGCGCTCTCGAGCAAAGCATCGCGGCGATGCAGGCGATGCATTTTCTGGGCGAACCGGAGGGAGACC
This sequence comes from Bryobacteraceae bacterium, assembly GCA_025929455.1. The sequence goes on from JAICMB010000035.1 coordinate 9,412, forward strand.
AGGCGTTGGCGCAGGCGGCGATCTACCTGGCGTTGGCGCCCAAATCGGATGCCGCTTACCAGGCATTGAATGCCGTGCTCGAAACTGTGGAGCAAGGGCGCGCCGAGCCGGTGCCGCTGCATCTGCGTAATGCGCCGACGCGCGCCATGAAGCAGTGGGGCTACGGCAAGGGCTACCAGCACGCGCACCGCTTTGAGGACGCCATCACAGAAATGCCGTGCTTGCCGGAATCGCTGGCGGGACGCAGATTTTACGAACCCGTGGACCGCGGCTTTGAGCAGCGCGTACGCGAGCGGCTGGAAGCCATTCGCGCCCGGCGGGCGGAAAAGACGAAGCCAACGGATCCTGGACCTGAGTAGCTCGGCCATTTTTCCACAACCCTCGGAGTGGCGCTCGCGTCCTGTTAGAATGAAGAGTACCTGGAGGTTTATGCATGGGTCCCGTAGGTGTGCAGGAGATGGTCGTCATTTTCCTGGTCGCCTTGGTTCTCTTCGGGCCTAAAAAGCTCCCGGAGTTGGGCAAGACGATCGGAAAAGCGATCACCGAGTTTCGCCGTGCACAAGGCGAACTCAAAGCCACTTTCGATCACCACATGCGCGAGTTGGAGCGGGAAAACGAGTCGCTGAAAGACGTTACGCGTCCTTACGTGGCGGATATTCAGAACTCGTATCTGGGCGAGAGCAGTTATGTACCCGACTATTCGGGCGATAGCGGCTATCACGATGCCCCTTATAACAGCGGCGCCGGTTCGTACGACTACGGATCGGACCCCTATAACCACAGTTCCGAACCAGCCGAAGCACATCAACTCACCGCCGGCGCATCCGCAATTCAGGGCGCCGATTCGCACGTTTCCACGGAAACGGCGACCAACGGAACGGTTCCGCGCACAGCGACGGCCACCGTTCATTCCGGAAACGGTTCTACCCGCGACGAAGCACCCGTGGAAAAGCATGGGATCGGCGGGCCGGCCGCACCGGAAACCGCAGTAAGCTAAGAACGCCAAAGCATAGCAGGCATCCATGATCGAGGATAAGAACGGAGCCCCCGCTCCGGACGGCGCCGAGCCTTCTTCACACGAGCAGCCGGCCGCCGCCGGGAGCGATTCCCAGCATACAGAAGGGGACGCCGGGTATTACGACGACCCGTACGCCTACAATCCGTATGCGCCGGATGAGGGTGCGTCTACTTCCGCCGAACGGCAGGCCGGGGCGGCTACCGCAACCGCTGTAGCTGTACCCGCCGCGGGCGGTAACCGAACGCCGCCACCGCCTCCGCCGCCGCCCCCCGACGACGACAGCGATGAAGACGGCATGCTGCGCATGTCGTTCATGGAACATCTCGAAGAACTGCGCACCCGCATCATACGGTCGCTTTACGGCTTCGGCGTCGCGTTCATTCTGAGCTTGGTATTCGCCAACAAGCTGTGGGACATCATTAGTGAGCCGGCGATTGAGGCTCTGAAGCATCTCGGCGTGGTGCCACCGCGCCTGGCGATGATCACACCGATGGAGAGCTTCTCCATTATCTGGGTCAAGCTGCCGGTGCTGTGTTCGTTGTTCCTCGCTTCGCCGTGGCTCGTGTATCAGGTGTGGTCGTTCATCGCCCCGGGCCTGTATAAACGCGAGCGCCGCATGGCCGTGCCGTTCGTGCTTTGTACCGCGGGCCTGTTCATAGCGGGCGGCCTGTTTGCGTATTTCCTGGCGTTCCGCTACGGCCTCGAGTTTTTGCTCGGCATCGGCATGAGCAACAATGTGCAGCCGGTCGTGACGATCACCGAGTACTTCGACCTGTTTGTGAACGTAACGCTGGGCGTCGGCCTGGTGTTCGAGCTGCCGGTCCTGATCTTTTTCCTGACGCTGCTCCGAATCCTGTCGCCGCGATTTCTGATGCGGAACTCGCGCTACGCCATCCTGGCCATCGTGGTGGTCGCGGCGATCGTGACGCCTACGCCCGACTTTTTCAACCTGATGCTGTTCGCGGTGCCGATGACGGCGCTGTACTTCGTGGGCGTTTTCGCCGGGTACCTGCTGGTACTGCGGCGCGAAGGTAGATCGTTCCCGTGGCTCAAGGTTCTGGGCATCGGCGGATTGATTGTGGCGGCGGTCGGCGGCGCGGTGGCGTTGGCGATCATGCGATACGGGTACCATCTAGCGCTGCACTGGCCGTATCTGGTGCGGTAATCTTATTCGCGCGCGGGCGCCGTTTGACAGCGCCCGCGGGCGGCATCGACAATAAGAATGTACTTCCCACCCCGCTGTGCGGATGTGGCGGAATTGGCAGACGCGCTAGATTCAGGTTCTAGTGGGGGCAACTCCGTGGAGGTTCAAGTCCTCTCATCCGCACCAAACAAAACAAATGGCTTAGCGTTTTCGGTCAGTTTATCCCTTCCCGTCTTTGTGACGGAAGCGGCTGCCCTACGAGAACTGCGGTGTCACAGTACTCATCTCATTTCATCCTGATGCCTGCCTCGCGCGCGGGCGTTGCGATCGTCAACGTGCCTGCCGGATCCGTCAGGAGTTCCGTCATTTCTTCGTCATCAATTTCGACGTCGTAGCCGTGCCGCGGTTCGAGGCCGATCACGAATATCGGTCCGCCTGTCGCATCCAGCCGCAGGCCATGGCGACCGCGCACAATCTCGGCCGTGCTGATCGTTACCTTCGTGTCCTTCGCGCCCGGCGTAGCGCTGGTGTCCTTCAAAACCGTAATGCGGCCGTCCTGAAAAACCTGCGCTTCGCCCCGGAACAGACCGAACCACGTTGCGTTTTCTTCCCAGCTCGAACGCAGGAACAGCGCGCCCGAGCGCTGGTCGTGAAACGCGAGCGGCAAATGCTCGTACGCGAGGCCCGGCAGGTACGGGTCCGCCCACAGAAATTCGTACGGCGCTCCGAGGGCGCCGCGCAGCATGAAGCGATCCTGAATGAGCCAGCCCTGCACGAACTGGTTCTCCACGGCATTCGTGTCATACGCGACCAGCATCAGGCCCGCCACGCGCGACAGCGCCGCATCGTTCAGGTTCGGCTCGCCCGCCCCGGCATAAATGGGAATGCGGTATTCGTTTTCTGCGGCCGGGTATGGCGCGGGATAGTGTGCCGCCACATAAAACGCCGCCAGCGCCTTGAAATAATCCGGGGCATCCTCGCGCAGATCGATGTTGAGGTTGTCGCGCACGGCGTGCAGAATCTCGAGCAGCGCCTCAAAATTGCGGCCCGGCGCGATCTCGAGGCCATCTTGCAACTGCCGCGCCTCCTGCCCGCGCCACCACTGGTTTACAACCGCGGTTAACTGCGTCTCGCCGTCATCGACGGCCACGGCCGCAAGCACGCCGTCTCGCACATCCGTAAGCGCCGCGCCGGGCGGCCGCGCCAGCGCCTGTTCGAGTTTTGCCTGAAGCGCTTTGCGGCTCGCGTCGTCGAGCGCATCCTGACACCAGTCGTAAACAATCGCCTGCTCGCGCACGGACGCC
>JAICMB010000526.1 GCA_025929455.1 Bryobacteraceae bacterium
AACCCACCGCTCAGCGCGCCCGGTTGCGACCACGCCTCGATGTAAGCAGCCGTGTCCGCCGCGGTGAAAAACCCGCGCTCCAAGCCACCGGAAAGCACGATGTTCACGAGCATCGCGTAATTGTCCGCCGCCAGCTTTTGCTCCGCTTGCGGACTGCGGAAGAACCGCATGTACTGACTCGCTTTCTGCTGTGCGGCATCGGCAGCGAGCAAGCGCGCGAAGATACCCGGATGTGGCGCGTTGATGATCACGAGCTTGTCGAGCATCTCCGGGTGCGCTATGGCGAAGGACCAGGCGACAGCTCCGCCCCAGTCGTGCCCGACGAGCGTGAATTTGTCGCGCTTCAGATGACGCGCGAGCGCGGCGACATCTTCAATCAGCTTCGGCATCTGATATTCGTCGAGAGCCGCGGGCTTACTCGTGAGGTTGTAGCCGCGCATGTCGGGAGCTACCGAGAGATGATCGCGGCCGAACTCCGTAAGCTGGTTGCGCCACTCATACCAGAACTCCGGAAAGCCGTGCAGGAAAATGATCAGCGGCCCTTTGCCCGCGCGCACATAATGCATGCGGACGCCGTTGATGTTGGCGTACTCGTGTTTCAGCTTCGGCATTTTCGGCGCGGCCCCCGCGGCCGTTGCCGAGACAACGAGCGCGCCCAAAAGGAATCTCATCATGCTAATTGCTGAGGGGCGCCGCTTCGGCCGCCTCGCGACGGATGCCGACTTCACGCGACGGATCGACGACCAGCCACGCCAGCGATCCTACCGCGCAGAGAGCCGCGGCCGTGAGGAACGAAGCGCTCCAGCCGTAATGCGCGGCAATGACCGGGGTGATGGCGGCCGTGAGCGCCCCGCCGATCTGTCCGCCCATGTTCATGAGACCCGACACGGTACCCGCCCAGGGGCCGGCGACGTCGGCGGTAACGGACCAGAACGAGCTTTGCGAAAGATACAGCGCGCCGGCGCCGCCCGCGAGAACGATGCTGGCCAGTTGCGGGCTGGCGACGCGCATGCCGAGCGCGATGAACACGGCCGACAATCCGATGCCGGCGACCGCGATGCCGCATCGTCCGATGCGCCGGCCAAACGAGCGTGTAAGGCGGTCGCTGATCCATCCTCCGATGAGGGAGCCGAGAGTCATGGCGATGAACGGCAGCATCGCATAATACGAACTGGTTTTCAGGCTCAAGCCGCGCACGGAGCTCAGGTAAATGAAGAACCAGGTGAAGAAGATGTACGCCGCATAGCCGTACGCGAAATAGCTGAACGTGACGGCAAGTATTTCCTTGCTGGTGAAAAGGCCTTTCCACGGTACCGGAGCAGCGGGCGCGCCCTTTTCGACCGCGGATTGTTGCGGCAGGCCACGTTCGATGTAGGCCGTTTCTTCGGCATCGATCCAGGGGTGTTGCCGCGGGTTGTCGCGAGCGATGAAGTACCACACCACCCCGGCGAGACAGCCGAGCACAGCGCTGACCCAGAACGACCACTGCCACCCGTAATTCTCGAGCACGTACCGGATCAGTGGCGGCGCGATACCGGCGCCGATGCCGACGCCCGCAAAGATGATTCCATTTGCGACGCCGCGCTCCGACGACGGGATCCAGTTCGCGACCAGGCGGTTCGATGAAGGATAAACGACGGCTTCACCCGCGCCGAGCAGAAACCGCGTTCCGACCAGCAGCGGCAAGGCGAAGGCGGTGATCGGGACGGCCGCGGTGAGCGCGGTGAAAACGCCCCACCAAATGACGCCGGCGGTAATGGTCCAGCGCGGGCCGAAGCGGTCGGCGAGGCGGCCGCCGGGCACCTGGAACAGCGCATAGCCGAGCACGAACGCGCTGAACACGATGCCGAGTTGCTCGTTGTTGAAATGATACTCGGCCTCCATGGCTTTGCCGGCGATAGAGATGTTCACGCGATCGAGGTAAGCGATCGCGCTCATAACGAACATCCAGAAAATAAGCGCCCAGCGCAGTCGTCCTTGGAGGAGGTGAAGCATAAGGCAGGCTCGAAAGGATTATGGTACCGGATCGCGATCGTTTGTCACCGTTACGAATGGGCCGTATGCTGAAGAAATGGTGTTTACGCGCGCAATGGCGATCATCGGGATAGCAGCGGCTGCCTTGATGGCGGAGACCGTGGAACTGAAGAAAGGCGCCAATCAGATAGAAGTTGTCATCGGAGGCAAGCCGTTCACGACCTACTACTTTCATGCCGAAGTCGCGAAGCCGTACCTGATGCCGTTGCAAACCCCCGCGGGTGTAGTCGTATCGCGTCCGTTTCCGGTGTTGAACGATATCTCCATGGCGGACCACAAACTTCCGGGCTTCGAGCCGCATCAGCGTCCGTTGTATTTCGGCCACGGCGACATCGACGGCCTCGATTTCTGGGGCGAGGAGGTATTCGACAATCCCAAGCCGGCGCCCGGTGGACAGCGCCCGAAATACCACGCACCGCGGCACGCGCATGGTCACGCGACGTTGATCGCGATCGACGAGGCCAAAGGCGGGCCGGACGCGGGGACCATCCGCGCGCGGTTCAGTTTACGGGACCCGAACGACCGTGTTATCGGCGAAGAGACGCAAACCTACACATTCCGGGGCGATGAGCGTACACGCACCATCGACTGCGAGTATGTCGTGCATGCGCTGCAAGATCCCGTGGTGTTTGGCGATACGAAAGAAGGCACGTTCGCGGTGCGGCTCAACGCGGACCTGAGCACGCCGCACGACCATATGCTCAACTCGAACGGTGCCGTTGGTGAATCGGCGATTTGGGGCAAGCCCGCCGACTGGGTTGATTATTCCGGCACAGTCGCCGGCAAGACCGTCGGAGTCGTGGTTTTCGATAATCCGTCCAGCTTCCGCCATCCGACAACCTGGCACGCGCGCGCGTACGGTCTGCTGGCCGCCAATCCCTTCGCCGCTCGCGAATTTACCAAAGACGCGCAGCAAGACGGAAGCTGGACCGTCCCGGAGAAAAAAACGATCACGTTCCGCTATCGCGTCGTGATCTATGACGGTACCTTCACGCCGGAGGACCTGGCCCAGATGTACAAACAGTACGCAGCGGAGCAGTGACCCTGTACTACTACACCTCAATTTCTTCGCAGCATGCGCAGATTCGTCGTGGGGCAGGCCTCCAGGCCTGCAGCGGGTCTCCTAAGGAACTTCCCGCAGCGCCTCTGTGGATTACGCCCTCATGCGGCTTCCTCGAGCGGTACCAGCCGGTAGCCCAACGCCCGGGCCTGGCCGTCTACTCTGGCCTT
>JAICMB010000029.1 GCA_025929455.1 Bryobacteraceae bacterium
AGGCTTTTGAGAGGGCGGAAGGACAGCCAGCAAGACTGGCTGTCCTGCTGTGAGGATATGAGGGCGGTGCGGACGGAGATCGTCAGTGTTAAGAAGATACGGACGCGGAATAAGCCGTGGTACCGGGTGGCGCACTGGCCTATTTGGATTTGGGTCTTTTTTCTCGCGCCGGGGCCGCTGACTTTCGACCTGTTCGCGCATGGCGTGCGCAGCGGGTTTGCTTGGTACCGCGTGGGCTGGCTCGGGGCGGTGCTGATCGGGACCGGGATTGCGGGGCTACGCGGGCGACTGCCGGGCGTGGAGCCGCGTCCGTACATTCTGCGTTTTACAGAGGACAGACCCAATCCACTTTATAGGCGTGTTTGTTATACGTTCGCGTGGAGTGCGTTGATTGCGTACGGCGCGCTGAACCTGGCGGGCTTGATCGGCGCGGTGGTGACGGGGCACTGGGAACTCCGGCAGCTTTATGACCGGGTTTACCTGCCGCTCGCCGCGTCGGTGTGGGTGCTGGGCGCGCTGGGGCAGTTGCCGCGCGTGCGGGAATCGACGAAAGGCGAAGGGCACGAGCGGCGGTTTTTTTATGGGACGGTTTGGGCTATGTGCGCGGCGCAGCCGGCACTGTGGATCATGTGGAAGTTTTTCCCCGTGGGGCGGACGTATGACGCGATCAAGCTCGGCGTGTTCGTGGCGATTCTCGCGTTGATGGCGGAACTGTCGCGACGCGGGGTGCTGCCGCGTACGCGCGAGATCGTGCCGGGCGAGGTGGCGGTTTCGGATTGATCGCGCTCTACATTCTGCTGGTGTTGGCAGGCGTGGTGGGTGCAGGTGCGGCGTATCAGCGGATCGGGCTGGTGCGCGACCGGCGGCGTTACCCGGCGCCGGGGCAATTCATTGAAGTAAACGGGCAGCGGCTGCACATCTATGCGCAAGGCGAGGGCAGCCCGACGGTGGTGCTCGAGGCGGGGATTGCGGCGACGAGTTTGAGCTGGAGGCTGGTGGACCGCGCGATTGCGAAGTTCACGCGCGTGGTGGAGTATGATCGCGCGGGGCTGGGCTGGAGCGGGCGGCTGCGCACGCCACGTACAGCGCAGCACGCCGCGCGGGAACTGCATGAATTGTTGCAACGAGCGGGGGAGCAGCCGCCCTTCGTGCTGGTGGGGCATTCGTTCGGTGGGCTGGTGGTTCGTGAGTTTGCGGCGGCGTATGCGGAAGAGGTGGCCGGGCTGGTGCTCGTTGATCCGTTTCGCCCGCAGCAGTGGACACCGTTGACGCCGTTGCAGCGGCGCATGGTTGCGGGCGGGGTTTTCTTTTCGCGCTGGGGCGGGGTGCTGGCGCGCGTGGGCGTGGTGCGTGGGTGCCTGTCGCTCGCGATGTCGGGACGCAGCACGATTCCGAAGATCGTGTCGCGCGCGAGTGCGGGTCCGGCGAGTTCGGTGACGGATCGCATGGTGGGGCAGGTGCAGAAGCTGCCGTGCGAGGTGTGGCCGATTGTGGCCGCGCATTGGGCGGATGCGAAATCGTTTGTGGGCATGGCGGAGCATCTGCGGTGGTTACCGGAGAGTGCGGCGGCGTGGAAGGGGACGCCTTGCGAGTTGCCGGTGACGCTGATCACGGGCGTGAGGGCCGAGCCGGGACCGTCAGACGAAGCTGCCCGTATCGGCGCCTGCGTGAGGCATGTTGTCGCGGAGCGCAGCGGTCATTGGGTGCAGCTCGATCAACCCGAGCTTGTCATCGAAGCGGTGCGCGAGATGGTCACGGCCGTGCGCGAACACCGCTGGCCCGCCGGCGCAGACCGAGCAGAACGAGAGCCGATCCCGCCAACACACCGGTAAACGGTTCCGGTATATCGGTGATGGTCACACTGGTCGCTGCCCGTCCGGTGTAAGTGTTGTTCGCGTCTTTGCGTGCCGCGGCATAAAGTAGCGAAGCGTCGGGCACGTTGGCGGGGTTGGAACCGTCGATGGGATCCTGGAACGCCAGCAGCTTGGTCAGGACAGGGCCGTTTGGCACCGTGCCGAGCGGGCTCAGATCGAAGAAAATGCCGCGGCCAACCGCCGCAAATATGTTTTTGGGGAGTCCGGCTTTCGTAATCATGGCCAGCGTGGTGGGGCTGAACTCCGTAGAAAACGTCACAGGATTCACGTCCGGAACGGTGTCGTCCGGCATCGTGATTCCAGGCGAAGACACCGAATATGTGAACGCTCCCGTCTCGAAGGGCATGAGAAAGGTGGGGGCCGACACGAGCCCGCCGCTCCCGCCCGCACCTGAAAAGTTGATGACGTCGGAGACGTCCGCTGCGTGCGTGATGGTCGCAAGCGCGTAATCGAGGAGCAGTAAGTCAGCGGTGTTGTTCGTGACTTTAAAGGTGAGCTGGATATTTTGGGTGCCTTCGGGACGGGAGGTGGCGCCCGGCGCCGTGACCGTCAATAAAGCCGCGTGCGCGGATGGCAAAAACGTGAGGGCCAACACAGCTATCGCTGGCAGGAAAATGACGCTTCGCGTCAGAATGCGTGAGAAGGTCATGTGGTCTCCTGGCTGCGGGCTTCCGCTTGGGATTGCCGCGCGGATTCCCTTCAGCGCTATGCGGTAGTATGCGCGCGGTCCGTTCCGGGATCAAGCCCCATCGCCAGCAGCCGGTTCACGCCCTCTGTAAACACCGGCGGGGGAGAGAGCAGGCTCAGTATCAGGTATGGGTCGTCCTCGAAGTCGTAGAAGAAGCCGGGCTGCACTAGAACGTCGGCGTCGCGCAGGAGTGTGAGGGCCCATTCTTCTTCGGTACGTGTGCGCGGTGCGCGGACGGTGGCGTACCAGCCGCCTTCAACATGGAGCAGGGTGAAGGCGGTGTTCCGCGTGAAAAGACGAAGCCAATCGAGATTGGAGCGCGTACGGGTGCGGATTTGGCTTTGTATGCCGGTGCGGCGGGCGAGCAGATGGGGTGCTGCCCATTGCACGGGCGCGCCTGGCGAGAGATATGTGTCGGCGATCAATTCCAGGCGCGTGTAGGCTTCGGCGCATAGCGCGGCGGGTCCGCCGGCGGCGATCCAGGCGAGTTTCATGTGCGGCAGCGCGGAGACTTTCGAGAGTCCGCTGAGGCTGAAGGCGAGGCAAGTGTCTTCGTTCGCTACTGTGCCGGCGCGGGCGGGATCGGGATCGAACGCATAATCGGCAAATACTTCGTCGCAGATGAGCGCCATGCGGTGGCGCGCGCATAGTGCGGAGATGGCGGCGAGTTCGTGTGTCTTCAGAAACGAGCCGGTGGGGTTGTTGGGGCTTACGGCGACGATCGCGCGTGTGCGCGGCGTGACGCGCGAGGCGAGCGCGTCGATATCGACGGTCCAGCCGTCGTCGTAGAGCAGCGGGTACGGAACGGTGTTCACGAGTTCGAGCGCGGCGAGGAAATCGAACAGCGGATAGGACGGGCGCGGGATGAGCACTTCATCGGCGGCGTCCGCAAGCAATTTGAAGAGATACGCGTACCCTTCGCTGGTGCTCGCGGTCAGAAGGATGCGGCCGGGCGGGACGGCGCCGCTGTAGTATTGCGAAACTGCTTCGCGCGCGTGGGCGAGCCCGGCGGGGTCGGGCTCGTAGTGCAGAGCGCGCGGGTCGGCGAGGGCCGTAACGAGATCCGGAGGATAGTCGAAGCCGGCGTTGGTGGGATTCGACTCGGTGAGATCGAGTATCTGCGCGCCCGCGGCACGGCGCTCCGCAAGCAGGCGGGCCAACGGGTTCGGTTCGATGTTCCAGGCCAGCCGGTGCGACCAGTTAAACTGATTGTTCATTCTTATGAGACAAGGCTTTTTTGCGCTGGCGTGCCTGGCCGGGCTCGCGAGCGTTCTTTCGGCACAGGGCGTGGATTACGTTCGCGCCAACTACACGAAATACGAGTATCAGATAACGATGCGCGACGGCGTGCGGCTGTTCACCAGCGTGTACATTCCGAAGGACACGTCGCAGCAGTGGCCGATCATGTTCGATCGCACGCCCTACAGCGTGGGGCCGTACGGCGAAGACAATTATCGTCCGTCGCTCGGGCCATCGGAGCTGTTCGCGAAGGAGAAGTTCATCTTCGTGTACCAGGACGTGCGCGGGACGCACATGTCGGAAGGCGTGTTCGTAAACATGCGGCCGGAGAAGAACGAGCACGCGGGGCCGAAGGACGTGGACGAGAGTACGGATACGTACGACACGATCGACTGGCTGATCAAGAACGTGCCGAACAACAACGGGCGCGTGGGCATGTGGGGCATTTCGTACCCGGGGTTTTACACGTCGACCGGGCTGATCGACGCGCACCCGGCATTGAAATGCGCCTCGCCGCAAGCGCCAATTACGGACTGGTTCGTCGGCGACGATTTTCATCACAATGGCGCGCTCTATCTGCCGCACGCGTTCCGGTTTCTGGCTTCGTTCGGGCGTGCGCGTCCGGAGCCGGTGCAAAAGACCGAGCCCGGGCCGGCGTACGCGCTGCCGCCCGATGCTTATCAGTTTTATTTGCACATGGGCCCGCTGCCGAACGCGGATGAGAAGTACTACAAAAACCAGATCGCGTTCTGGGACGAGATGATGAAGCATCCCGACTATGACGCATACTGGCAGGCGCGCAATCTGCGGCCGCATTTGCGCGATATAAAGCCGGCGGTGATGACGGTGGGTGGCTGGTTCGATGCGGAAGACCTCTTCGGCGCGCTCCACACCTACGAGAGCATCGAGCGGAGCAGTCCGGGCGCGCACAATATCCTTGTGATGGGGCCGTGGTATCACGGCGGCTGGTCGCGCGCGAATGGCGACCGTTTGGGCGATGTGCGGTTTGGATCGAAGACGTCGGTGTTCTATCGCGAGAATATCGAACTGCCGTTTTTCGATTACTGGCTGAAGGGCAAGACGGATCCCAAGCTGCCGGAGGCGTACGTGTTTGAAACGGGTACCGACCAGTGGCGCAAGTACGACGCGTGGCCGCCGCGGAACGCCGCGCCGAAAAAGCTGTTCCTACACGCGGGCGGGAAACTTACGTTCGATGCACCGCAGAACGAAGCCAGCGCTTACGACGAGTACGTGAGCGATCCCGCGAAACCGGTGCCGTATATCGAAGGGCAGGCTTCGGGGATGACGCGCGAGCACATGACGGCGGACCAGCGCTTCGCGGCGACGCGGCCGGACGTGCTGGTGTATGAGACCGAGCCGCTCGAGCACGATATGACGCTGGCAGGTCCGCTGCGGCCGACGCTGCACGTTTCGACCAGCGGAACCGATTCGGATTTCGTCGTGAAGCTGATCGACGTGTATCCGGAGGATTATCCCGATCCGAAGCCGAAGCCGGCGGGGCGGACCATGGCGGGGTATGAACAGTTGGTTCGTGGCGAAGTGTTTCGCGGGCGGTTCCGCAACAGCTACGAGCATCCGCAGGCGTTCGTGCCGGGCGAGGTGGCGAAGATCGAGTACGCGATGCCGGATGTGTGCCACACGTTCCGGCGCGGGCACCGCATCATGGTGCAGGTGCAGAGTTCGTGGTTCCCGCTGGTGGACCGGAACCCGCAGAAGTTCGTGGATATTTATACGGCGAGGACGGCGGATTTTCAGAAAGCGACGGAGCGGGTTTATCATTCGCCGCAGGAGGCGTCGTTCGTTACGGTGGAGGTATTGGAATAACGGCGCGGAGGACAGCCAGCAAGACTGGCTGTCCCACTGCGCGGTACCCTGCGTTCTTATGCCCGAATTCGACGTCGCCGGCGTTGGCCTGAACGCGACCGATACTCTGATCCTGCTGTCGCATTTTCCGGCGTACGCCGGCAAGGTGGCATTTGAGCGCGAGGTCCTGAGTCCCGGGGGGCAAGTGGCGAGCGCGATGGTGACCTGCGCGAAGCTCGGGCTGCGGGTGAAGTATATCGGCAGCGTCGGCGATGACGAGCGCGGCCGCATCCAAATGGAAAGTCTGCGGGCGAGCGGCATCAACCTGGACGACGTGCAGGTCCGCGAGAACTGCGCGAATCAGACGGCGTATATTCTGATCGATGAAACGACGGGCGAGCGGACGGTTTTGTGGCAGCGGTCCGATTGCCTGCGCTTGGCGCCCGAATCCATCACCGAAGCGCAGATAGCGTGCGCGCGGCTGCTGCACATCGACGGGCATGACACGCCGGCGGTGGCGCGCGCGGCGGCGATCGCGCGCAAACGCAATATTCCCGTGACCGTGGATGTGGACAGCGTGTATCACGGATTCGACCGTGTGCTGCCGAACGTCGATTACCTGGTGGCTAGCTCCGAGTTCCCGGTGCAGTGGACCAGCGAGCGCGATCCGTTTCGCGCGCTGGAACTGATTCAGGAAGACTACGGCATGCACGTGGCGGCGATGACGCTGGGCGCGCACGGCGCGCTCGCGCGGGTGAACGGACAATTTGTATACTCGCCCGCATTTGTCGTGAATTGCATCGATACGACGGGCGCCGGAGACGTGTTTCACGGCGCGTTTTGCTATGCTGTTTTGCAGCAAATGACCATACGCGACGCGCTGGAGTTTTCAAACGCAATGGCGGCGCTGAACTGCACGGCGTTGGGCGCGCGGGGCGGCATCGGCACGGTTGCCGCGGCGCAAGCTCTGATGCAACGCGCCGAGCGGCGCTCGCACCCGGATTTCGAGTTGCGCGTACACACCCGCACCGGGTCATGATTCCGCTCCGGTCTTCCGAACGCACCTACACAACTGCGGTCGTAACGCTGTCGTTGATCGCGGCGAACCTGATCGTTTTCTTTTACGAGCTGTCGCTACCCGACCAGGCACTGAACCACTTCATCGCGCTGCACGGCATCGTGCCGTACCGCTTTCATCCGCTGACGCTGTTGACGTCGATGTTTCTGCATGGCGGCTGGCTGCACGTGCTGGGGAACATGTGGTTTTTGTGGATCTTCGGCAGGAGCATCGAGGACCTGCTGGGGCACGGGAAGTTTCTGCTGTTCTATATCGTTTGCGGGTTAGTGGCGGGCGTCGTACACGTGTACACGAACATGTTTTCACCGGTGCCCACCATCGGTGCGAGCGGCGCGATCGCGGGCGTCATGGGCGCGTACCTGATCAAGTTTCCGCGCGCGCACATTGTCACGCTGGTGTTCATTTTCTTTTTCGTGACCACGTTCGATTTGCCGGCGGCGTTCCTGCTGATCTACTGGTTTCTGTTGCAACTGTTCAGCGGCGTCGGGTCCGTGGGGTATTCGCAAGTTTCGAGCGGCAACACGGCGTGGTTCGCGCACGTGGGCGGATTTCTCGCGGGCATGGCGCTGATTAAACTGCTGCCCGTGAAGCAGCGCGCGCGGCCGTGGAACTGGTACTGAGCGCATGTGGGAATCGGGGCTGGCATCAGAGGGCGTCGAGCGTCCGATGGATGTTCTGGCGATCGCCGCGCATCCCGACGATGTCGAGCAAACCTGCGGCGGAACGCTGCTTCGCATGGCGGAGATGGGTTACCGCTGCGGCGTGCTGGACCTGACGGCGGGCGACATGGGCACGCGCGGGACGCCGGACTTACGCATCGCGGAGTCCCAGGAGGCGGCGCGCATGCTGCGGCTGGCGTGGCGCGGCAATGTGCGGTGGCCGGACGCGCGGCTCGACAACACCATCACGGCACGGATGACACTGGCGCTGGAGATTCGCCAACTGCGGCCGCGCACCGTGATTCTGCCGTATTGGGAGGGGCGGCATCCGGACCACTATCGCGCGGCGGAGATCGGATACGAGGCGTGCTTTCTCGCGGGGCTGCGCAAGCTGGACGAGACGACGGAGCCGCACCGGCCGCGCAAGATTTTGTATGCGGCGCAGTATGCGAATGTGCGGCCTACGTTCGTGGTGGATGTTACGGCGCAGTTCGGCAGGCGAATGGAGTCGCTGTTCGCGTATCGCTCGCAGTACGGGGATGCGGCGGAAGGAGCGGGTCTGTTTCCGGCGCATGCGGAGGTGCGGGAACGGCTGGCGGCGATCGCGCGATACTACGGAAATTTGATTGGGACGGAATATGGGGAGGCGTTCGTGGTGAAAGAGATGATGCGCGTGGACGATGTGGTCGCGATACCGGTGAGGAGTATTTGAGTTGTAAACACGCGGATCCTGTTGCCAGCTGCGGTGTAATCTTGTACGAGAAGCGATGCTGAAGTGTGTGTCGTGCGCCTCGGAAGTGGATGAGGCGGCGGAGGTCTGCGCCGTTTGTGGCACGCCTGTAGCGACCGTTGCAATGGCCGCGACGGTTGCTATGTCGCGCACCAGCAGCACGGCGCGATCGACCAGTTCAGGGTTTGAAGACGAGGGGCGCTTTCCGCCGGGCACGCTGATTGCCGAGCGGTACCGCATTATCGGGCGGCTCGGGCGCGGCGGTATGGGCGAAGTCTACCGCGCGACCGATATACGGCTCGGACAGACTGTCGCGATCAAATTTCTGCCGGAGGACATGGCTGCGAACCCGGCGGCGCTGGCACGTTTTCACCAGGAAGTGCGGCTTGCACGGCAGGTGACGCATCCGAACGTCTGCCGCGTGTACGACATCGGCATGGATGGCGCGCATGCGTTTCTCACGATGGAGTACGTCGACGGCGAGAACCTCGCGTCGCTCCTGCGCAGAATCGGACGCTTACAGCAGGACAAGGCAGTGGAGATCGCGCGCAAGCTGTGCGCGGGATTGGCGGCGGCGCACGCGCGCGGCGTGCTGCACCGCGATCTGAAGCCGGCGAATATCATGATCGACGGCCGCGGCCAGGTGCTCATTACCGATTTCGGTCTGGCCGGCGTGGCGGGCGAGATCGAAGGCGCGGAGGTGCGCAACGGCACACCGGCGTACATGGCGCCGGAGCAGCTTGCGGGTAAAGAGGTATCGGCCAAGAGCGATCTCTATGCGCTCGGGCTGGTGCTGTACGAAGTCTTCACGGGCAAACAGGCCAACGCAGCGGGACGAGACAGGCCGAGTGTCTCGGCACTCGCGCCCGACATCGATGCAAAGGTGGAGCGCGTCATCGCGCAGTGTCTCGATCCGGAGCCGAAGCAGCGGCCGGCATCGGCGCTGGCGGTGGCGGCGGCGCTGCCCGGTGTCGACGTGCTGGCGGGCATACTCGCTGCGGGCGAGACACCCTCGCCTGAAGTGGTGGCCGCGGCGGGCGAGACGGAAGCGATCGATAAGCGACTCGCGATGGCGCTGTTTGCGGTTTTTATCGTTGCCTTGATCGCGATGGTTCCGTTGATGGGCAGCATTTCACAATTCCGCTTTTTAAATCCGGACTTGCCGGAGCAAGCGCTGGCGTACAAAGCGCGAACGCTCCTCGCAACCCTGGGATACAACGCGCCCGCGCGGGATCGCGCGTATGAAGTCAGCTATTACAACAGCTATGAAGAGTACATGAACCATCACCGCCCAGCGAATCGTAGCTGGGAGGAGATTGTGCGACTGCCCCCGGAGGCCCTACGTTTCGACTATCGCGAGAGCCCGCGGCCATTGGAGGCTACCAACATGGTTGGCCGCGTGGCGCAGGACGATCCGGCCTTTAACATCTCCGGCATGATACGGATCTCGATGGACACCGACGGACGGCTGCTGAGCTTTGAAGCGGTGCCGCCGCAGTATGAAGTTAAGCCCGCGCCTGCCGCAACGCCCGTCAATGCGACGGCTTTGTTGGCCGCATCGGGCGTGAACTTGAGCAGTCTGAAACCTGCTGAACCGCGTTGGGTTCCGGAAACCGCCGTCGACTGGCGCACCGCGTGGACCGGCACCTATCCGAACCGCCCGGAATTGCCGCTGCGCATTGAACTAGGCGGCTGGCGCGGAAAGGCGGTGTACTTCGCGGTGAACGGCCCATGGGTGCAGCCAAACCGTATGGCGGAAATGATGGAACACGCCGACGAGCGCGGCCAGCGCCTGGTGGACCTGTTCCTCAGCGCGCTCACGATTCTGGCTGCGGTGCTGGCGTGGCGGAACTTGAAGCTGGGCCGCGGGGACAGGCGCGGCGCTTTTCGCACTGCGGCGGCGGTGTTTGTAAGCATACTCGTCGCCGTGCTCCTGGCTGGGCATCATCACCTGGACAACTGGGAAGCATCACTGCATATGCACGATATCGGCTGGGCACTATGGAGAGGCGCATCGGTGTGGCTGGTTTATATCGCGCTAGAGCCTCATGTGCGCCGGTGGTGGCCGCACACGATGATCACGTGGTCGCGGCTGCTGGGCGGCGGCGTGCGCGATCCGCTGGTGGGGCGTGATCTGCTCTACGGCGGACTGTTCGGGTTCGCATCGGCCGCGATTTTTTGCGGACTGTCTTACGGATTGCGGGCCCAGGGCGGCCTTCCTTATATGGGATTTGGCGATCCTGCGATTAGCGGGAGCGTCCCGCTGACGTTATCGCAGATTTTCAGCTATGTCTACGGCGCTCTGTACGGTGCGTTCCGGCTGCTGTTACTGTTCTTCGTCCTGCGGTTGATCTGCCGGAAGGAATGGTTGGCGGCGATACCTTTCGTCGCAATCTTCGTGTGCTCGCAGGGGCTGACGAGTGATTATCCGGTACCGTTTTCGATCGCACTCGGAATCCTGTACGCCCTGAACGTCGTTGTGCTGCTGCGGCACGGGATACTAACGCTCATGTGCATGCTGTTCACGCTCAATTTGATCACGGCCGGTATCCGGACGGCGAACCTGACCGTGTGGTACTCAACCAGTACTGTTATGACCATCGTTGCGTTGCTGCTTCTGGGCGTGTATGCGTTTCGCACGGCGCTGGCCGGCAGATCGGTCTGGGCGAGCTGAGGCGTGGTTACGCATTTTCTGCTGATCCGGCACGGACTGACCGGCGCGGTGGGGCATCGCATTACGGGGCGGCTGCCGGGCGTGCATATCAATGAGACTGGGCGCGAGCAGGCGGAGCGGCTGGCTGCGCTCGAAGTGGATGTGATCTATGCGAGCCCGCTGGAGCGTACACAAGAGACGGCCGCGCCGCTGGCGAAGCGGTTGGCGCTTCCGGTGTGTCCGGCGGAGCAGTTCAACGAAGTCGATTTCGGCGAATGGTCGGGGCTGACGCTGGATGAGCTGGAGGCCATGCCGGAGTGGAAGGATTACAACCGCTGGCGCGGGGTGACGCGGGCGCCGGTCGGTGAGCGGATGCTCGATGTGCAGGCGCGCGTGGTGGAGTTTCTGGATGCGACCGCGCGCAAGTGGCCGGAGAAAACGGTCGCGGTGTTCAGTCATGCCGATGTCATCAAGGCGGCAGCGGCGCATTGTTTGGGGATGCCGCTCGATTTTCTGGACCGGCTGGTGATTGATCCGGGCTCGGTGACGCGAGTGGATTGGTATGAGTGGGGCGTGCGCGTGTTGGGGGTGAATGATGCGGCATCGGCTCCGGCTCGCTTTCGGCAGACATGACCGTCAACGCAGTACTTATGATTCTGCTCGGAATTTCCGTCGCATGCATCGGTGTCGCGTGGGCGTGCTCGATCGTTATGCATATACGGGTTCCCAACGACAGCCTTACCTGGAGGACGTTCGGCAGGGACGTCCAAACGGCGTATGGTCGCCTGTATCCGCGGAGCAAGCTACTTTTCTGGCGGCGCATCACGATCCTTTGCGGAGTATTCGCGTTTGTCGCGATGGCGGCCGTAGCTGTATTGCTCGCGATTAAGGCACATCCAGGTTGACGGTGCGCTGGAAGGACACTATGCGGGAGATGTCCGCGGGTTGTTAGGCGGTCCGAAATTGCGCAGGAGAAACCGCGGTAGAGAGCGCCCGCTCCGGCACACATCCGGTGTGCGGGAGACCGAGGCGGAAACGAACGCGATCGTATTCGATCATGGGCGCGAAAAAGTCCGGCTCTTGTAACGGCCACAGGGAAGCACGCTGCGCCTTCGATCCGGCGCGATCGAGCAGCGCGTTCACAGCACGGCGGGCCGCTTCGTTCGCCGCTTCCATGCAAGCCACATCCGTGTAGGTTCTCACGTAATCGGAGGCGAGGAATAGATTCGAAAGTTCCGTCGACGCTTCGGGACGAAATTGCAGCGAACCCGAGGTGTTGATCATGAGCGGCTCCAGGTTCGTGACCGCCGTAGGATTGGGGAACTGAACGTCCGGGTCGAGGAACCAGCGGAGCAGGTTTTCGTCGTGAAGAACGGTGGCGCCGGCGACGTTTACGTGCAGCTTGATCTGTTGCCAGACTTCGTTCTTGATCTCTTCGGCGGAGCAGTGCATGGCGGTTTTGCCGTACACGATGCCGGGCGTTTCCCAATCGGAGATATCGACCGAGAGAATGCCGCCGGTGCGCCCGTCGCCGAATTGCGCGAGCGAGCCCTCGGTCCAAAACTGGCGCTGTGAGATGGAAGTGAGGGCCCAGGGCGAGTCGGCGTAGAGCGTATGTCCGAACTCGAGCGGGGCATCCTGCGCAAGATAAAATTGAATGCCGTTCATCCAGGCGGTGCGCAGCTTACCGAGGCCGGCGAGCGAGGGAGCAATAGCTTTCAGCGAGTCATTTACTAGCGGAGTCATGATCTCGACGGGCAATGCGGAAACGTAATGGTCGGCCGTGATCTCGCGAGTTTCGCCGTCAATTTCGGCCGTGACTGAGATGATGCGGCCGGCGGCTGCGTTGAAAGCTTTCACGGTCGTGCCGGTCTGAAACGTGACGCCGCGCTGGCGCAGATACGAGACCCACGGAGTGAGCCAGACGTCGGTGGTTGGCCCGTTCAGGAGCCGGTCGAATCCGCCGCAGGTCAGCAGCCCGAACAGCAATTGCAACATGGTGTAGCCGACGGTACGAGTGCTGCCTTCCTGGGCGCGAACGGCAACCAGAGAGCGCGTGAGCCCTTTCCCGAGTAGAGTCTGGTATGCGGAGGAGCGATTGGCAGCATCGATAAAGGTCCACCACGGGATCAACTCGTGTTCAGCGATCCGCCGTTCGGGGCAACTGGTGAGCAACGTGAAAACGCGGTCGATGAAGAACAGGACTTCGGGTTGCGGCACGCCGATGCCGGTGAACGCATCGCGAAAGGCGAGGCTCCAGTCCGCGATGTTCTGCGGAATGCGGGCATCGAGAACGAGTGCCGGCATGCCGGCGCGGGCCACGTGAATGCGGGTGGCGTGAACCAGGTTATTGAGCACGCTGGTATTGCCCGCGAACGGAATGCGCATCATGGTATCGGGCACGTGTCGATAGAACGCGGGAAAGAAACGAAAGCCGTGTTCTCCCGGAAGATCCTGCCGGCCGCCTGTGCCCGTATTGGGTACCGAGAGGCTGCGCGCTTTGCCACCGAGCCGGTCTTTGGCTTCGTAGACGGAAACCGCGAATCCGCGCTCCACTAATTCGTGGGCCGCCGTGAGGCCGCCGATGCCGCCGCCGA
>JAICMB010000726.1 GCA_025929455.1 Bryobacteraceae bacterium
CGCACGCATCCGCTTTCGGCGCATGCTTAGGACAATGCGAATGCGCGGACGCGGCGCCGTGCTGTAAGTCGCAGGTGGTTGCGCACCATGCGTTCGCGAACAGCAGCGACACGGTCAATAACAATACCGCCCGCATCGCCACGAATCGCATCAGTTACAAAATAGCATCACGCCGTTACTGCACCGGCCGCCGGTGCGCGCGTGCCGCCGCCGTGTGCGCCTGCTGCCGAACCGTATCGATCATCTGCTCCAAGGTCGTCTCCGGAACGGACATGCTGAGATTCATAACGTTGCCCGCGGTGCTCAACTGCATGGTGTCGAGCAGCGTCGTAATGTTTGCGCCCGCCGGAACGGCGCCCACATTGGTTTGAATCAGCCCGGCGATAAACTTCACAACGTCCTCCAGCGCCGTCGCGTCCTTATCCGATCGCATCACGGCTTTGCCGCTGATTAGAATCGGCGAGCTGAACTTCACGCCGCCGCTGGCCTGCTGAATGGACTGGATCAGTTGCCCTTTCATGGCGCTGTTCAGTGTCTGATTGGGCGCGGGCACGGGGAATTGAGACAGCGGAACCAGCGTGGTGAACCAGAAATCGTTGTTCGCGGCAACCTGGGCGGCCGCCTGCGCGAGAGCAGTCGGCGCGGTGACGCCGGACTGTTTGCTGCGTTGAATCGCGGCCTGCACGGATGCGACATCGCCCAAAACAGCGTGCGCCGGATCGAGAAACGCGAGCGCGCCGCTCGATTGCGCGCGGGCCGGACCGATGTTCGTCACCAGGTCCACGCCCATGAACTGCGAAACAGTCGCCCCATGCGAGCGTGCCACGTCTTCGATCGAAGCGGGCGCAAAACTGCCGGCCGCTAGGATCAGCCAATGCCCCTCGGGGCCTTGCACGCCGTCGGAGGCGAGCAGCAGTTCGGAAACGTCGCGCCGCGGATCGAAACCACTGGCCGCAATGAAATTCTTCGCGTCCGTGGTGTCCGGCTGCATGTGCGCCAGCACGTATTGGCCGAAAGTAGACGCTTTCGCCTGCGTGACGTCGGCGCCGGCAAGAACCTTCGCGTCGGGCATAACGAGCTGCAGCATGGACGGCTGCGCGGCAAAAACGGCGAGTTGAGCGCCGAAAACGGCGGCGGCGATGCGGAGCGTCGGCATGTTTGAGTTTCTCCTATGTACCAGACGTAGGCGCGGGCCGATTATTACGGCCTAGTGCGGCGTTCAGCGAACCCTGGCGGTAGCCCTCCAGGTCGAGCGTGACGTAGTGAAAGCCGAGCGGCTTGAAAATGGCGGTCAGGCGCGCGGCCATGTCGAGCGACAGCGCGCGCTCCAGTTCGTCGGGCGCGATCTCGATCCGCACCAGTTCGCCATGAAAGCGCACCCGGAACTGGCGGAATCCCAGTGCGCGAATCTCGTCCTCACCGCGCTCGACGGTTTTGACGTTCTTGAGCGTAACCGGCGTCCCGTATGGAATGCGGGAACTCAGGCACGCCGACGCCGGGCGGTCCCACGTGGGCAACCCGGCCACGCGCGACAGTTCGCGAATCTCGGCTTTGCTCAGTCGCGCGTCTACCAGCGGCGCCTTCACGCCGTGCAGTTTCGCCGCCTGCTGTCCCGGGCGGTAGTCGCCAAGGTCGTCCATGTTGACGCCGTACACGATGTGATCGTAGCCGCGCTCGCGGCCGTACCATTCTAGGCGAGTGAACAACTCGTCCTTGCAGTGAAAACAGCGGCTGCCATCGTTCTTGACGTAGTCGGGATTTTCAAACTCGTGCGTATCGATGTACTCGTGGCGGAATCCGCATTGCCGCGCAAACGCCTCCGCATCGCGCTTGTGCGATTCCGGCATCGAAGCAGAATCGGCCGTTACGGCTACGGCCCCCTCGCCTAGCACATGGTGCGAAGCCCACGCCAGATACGCCGAATCCGTGCCGCCCGAATAGGCGATGATCACACGGCGCATCCCGCGCAGAACCGCAAACAGCGCATCCTGCTTGGATGCCAGCGTCGCGGAATCGAGTTGCGGAACACCGAGCGCAACAAGAGTAGCCATATTCCTATCTTATCTTCGGCAACCTCGGCGGCCGCGGCCCGCGCCGCACCGCGGTTAGCGCCGGCATGTACGTCAACTCGGCGCCCGTCCGCGCGCATCGCAGCATCAAGCCACCACGGCTCATGTCTCCCCGGCCCACAAACTCCGCGGGGAACA